>CAKZYM010000307.1 GCA_937884685.1 uncultured Calothrix sp. | reverse complement strand
TGTACCAATTTACATTCTGATTTTTTATTTCTACCCCGACTTACCGAGCGGATACTTATTTGATTTGAGATTAACTATGTAATGTTGGGTTTCACTGTCGCTCAACCCAACCTACCAACTATAAGTTAAAAAATGAAATCATTTTTTCAATTTTGACAGAAAACGCAATAGCCAAATTAGTTAACTTCGTTATTTATCATAATTCAACCAAACCATTAATTCAGTCGATGAAAACATAAAACTCAACAAAAACAATATCCATAAAGATACCAAAAAACAATAAAATCAATTTGAGTACTCCATTTTATTACTCAAATCAGTGAACCCAAAAAAGGAATTTAACCTCAGTTACCTTTTCCGTGCCGATGATAATTATAAGATAGGTAATCCTGTAGGATTTGAACTAGATAGTGAAGAAGCAATTGCAGCCGATATTCAAAATCCTTGGGTTCATGTTTTAGATAAAGAATCAACACAGACAAGTAGGTATATATCTTTTTCAACCGCTATAGTAATTAAAGGTGGTGGTGGTTCTCAAAAATTTACCAAAAAAACAAAATTTTCAAAGTTTCTTGGGAAGCACTTCAGCAATTAGAAACAGACGGTAAAATTAGGGTATATACTCCCGAAGATGTCGCTGAAATAATTCGTGAGAGTTCCAAGAAAAAAATCCGTAAGAAAGCTAATGATGTTAAGGCTGCTATGGAGAAAAATGGAGAAATTTTAATTGAAGGGCAAATTCCTGGAAATGTTATAGCTTGGGCACAATAACTTTAGTTTAAAACTTATCTTTATGAATGAATTACAAACAGCAATATCCGATTTACAAAGTAAAAACTCAGAAATCAAAGAATTAGCATTAGATAAGATTGGAACTTTAAAACCCGATAATGCTTTAGAACTTATAGTTCCTTTTTTATCGGATAAAAATCCACAAATACGCGAAACCGCAGCTTGTAATTTAGGAGATATTAACGATAGCAGAAGCGTTCCTTATCTAATTGAATTAGTCAAAAAAGACCCTGAAGAAAGCGTTCGTAGTGAAGCTTTATCTGCTTTAGAATCATATGAAGAACCAGAAATATTCAATTGTCTTGTTGATGAAGTTCATCGAGAAAAGAAATCAAGAAGACCCAGACAAATAGTTGCTAAACAACTACAAAGATATGACAACGAACAATCAATTGATGCACTAATCATTTTGCTTCAAGATGAAGACGTTTACGTGCGTATTTTTGCTGCGGACTCACTATTAGAACTCAATCGTCCAAGGATTGATGTAATTTGGAAACAAGCTTTGAATGATGAAAGCACTTATATAAGAGAAATCGCGAATAAAGCTATTACTAATTTACAAAATTATGATAATTTAAAACCCGCATAAGTCCATAAGTTGAGTTTCACTGTCGCTCAACCCAACCTACCAAATCAATCCAAATCTCCCTTCCCAAAAAAAATCAAACCCCAAATTGAAAATATATATAAAGTTTCTTCACCCTAACCCCAGACCCATAGTAATATACCCCTGTTAACAGGCGCACACTCAGTATTATGCCTGAAGATATTCAATACCTCGATTCCCCAGACTACATAGGTTCCGGTTTTGCTTTTCCTCTCAATTTAAATGTCCAAGGAGGAATTCAACTCAGTTCGGAAACTCAAAATTTAGAAGAGTCTATACTTATCATTCTCCGCACCGATTTGGGAGAACGAGTTTATCGACCCAGTTTTGGCTCTCGTTTATCGGAGCTTGTTTTTGAACCTTTAAATACTCAGACTCTTTTACGTATCCGTTTATATGTGGAAGAAGCTTTGAAAATGTGGGAACCACGGATAATATTAAAGGAAGTTCGCACTAATCCCGACCCTATCAGAGGTAAGGTGGAAATCGAAATTATCTATCAACCCAAGAATCAGCTTGAAATTAGAAGCTTAGTATATCCCTTTTATCTGTCACCGAGCGGGGAATTACTATGAAATTTGATTTTTTACCCAATTTAGAGAAGCCGAATCTAGATGACCGCAAATTCAAGGATTTAGTCGAAGAATGTATTCTCCGCATTCCCCGCTATTGTCCGGAATGGACGAATCATAACCCTGGAGACCCCGGAATTACTCTGATTGAACTATTTGCATGGTTAACCGACCAAATGCTGCTCAGGTTCAATCAAGTTCCTTTGCTGAATTACATTACTTTTCTAGAGTTGCTGGGAATTCGTCTCCAACCTCCCACACCAGCTAAGAGCAAGTTGACTTTTTACTTGAGCAAAGAGCAACCAGAACCGGTCAGAATTCCTTATGGAACCGAAGTTGCAACTATCAGAACCGAAAACGATGAGGCTATAGTTTTTACTACAAATGAAGAATTAGTCATCGGTAATCCTTTGATTAAACATTTTTTGACCGCTACCGAGACAGAAGACATACCTCAAAATTTTTACACCAAAGTTAATCCCGATGCAAAGAAATGGGATGCTACAGATGAATTATTACTATTTGAATATTGCCAACCTGGTAACTGCTTTTATCTGGTTTTAGATGAATTAGAGAGTAATTTCTTGGAGAATGAATCAGAAAACGAAAAACGGGGGAATACTATTTCAGGTAACGTTATCGCAATTAATTTTAGAGGAGATGCTGCTAGAGCAACTGGTATTATTCCGGAAAATCCCCCTTTAGAATGGCAAGCTTGGAATGGAGAGAAGTGGGTAGATTTAGCACAAGATATCGACAAAACCAAAGGTTTTAGCTTTGATGGTGTCACCCAATCTTTAGAAAATGGTGCAGATGTGATTCTGCGTTTACCTCAAAGATTACCAAGCTATGAATTTAGCGATTCTGTTGATAGCTATAGCGGTTACTGGATACGCTGCTCGTATAACATAACCAACGATAGACAAGAATATTACTATGAATCTCCCGCTATTATCGGTATATCTGTACGTGCTATTGGTGGTGAAACAAATGCGACTCAGTGCGTGCGTATAGAAAATGAACTGTTAGGAGTTAGTAACGGTAAACCGGGACAGATTTTTGAACTGCAAAGCAAACCTATTTTAGATAGAAAAATTCAGCAGCACGAATATATTGAAATATTAGTTCCTGGAGAAAAACCGCAAACTTGGCAAGAAGTGAAAGATTTTGGTCAATCCAGAGAAGATAGCCTGCATTATATTATTGATTCGGTAACTGGTACGGTGCAATTTGGTCCTTTAGTTAGAGAACCTTCTCAACTCAAAGATTTAACTCTGGAACGAAGAGAATACCAGCGACATCGAGCCAACAATGTAATTGTACAAAGGGATGATTACGGGCAAAGAAATTTAACCTATATTCAACCTGTAAGCAGCAGTATACAAGCGTTAGAGCGTCAATATGGTGCTGTTCCTCCACCGGGAGCGGAAATAAATATGAGAGCGTATCGTACTGGTGGTGGGAGTCGAGGTAACGTAAAAAAGGAAACTCTAACCGTACTTAAATATGCAATTCCTTATGTTAAGAGCGTTATTAACTATCAAGATGCTGCTGGTGGAAGTGACACCGAATCTTTAGAGCAAGCTATACTCCGAGTTCCCCAGATTCTCCGTACTCGCGAATGTGCGGTAATTCCTGAAGATTTTGAAAGAATAATTAAACAAGCGAAAACATCTAGAAATATAGCTCGCGCTCGCTGTGCAAGAAATAATACAGCAGGTGTGGTTCGTTTATTGATAGTACCCGAACCTATCAATTTTCATCCTTTTACCGATAGCTTTTGCGGAACTAACCCAGACACCGATTTAGATATTTCTGATGAACTCAAACGTGAGCTTGAAGATTACATGGATAATCGTAAACCTCTGGGTATTCAAGTTCGATTTGAGCAACCTCGTTATGTAGGTGTCAGAGTTAAATTGAAAGTGCTGTTAGAGAGAAAGATTAGTCAGGATGAGGAGACCAGAAATCGTATTAAAGCATTTTTACATAGATTTTTGAATCCTTTGGTAGGGGGATTTGATGGAAAAGGTTGGGAATTAGGAAAAAAATTACATGCTTCAGAAATTGTTGCAGTTTGTCAGAAAATACCGTTTGTGAAATATGTCGGAGATGTACAGCTATTTGGAGTATGGAAATTTGCCCAAGACTGGATGATAACTGAAGACGAAGATAATCCAGAAACTGAAATTAATCCGGGTTCCGAAGGAATAATTTTTTCTTGGGAAAAACCCAATATTCATCAAGAAGAACCAAATTTTGATTCCAGGAAAGAACCAAATTTTGGTCATATTATTGAGTATATTGATTATTAATATTATCAACAAACCATAAGTTAAATAGTCATAATTACATCATTTCCCAGTCTATCGACGTATACTTCAAAACTTATCTCCCCTCTCCTTAATAAGGAGAG
>CAKZYM010000306.1 GCA_937884685.1 uncultured Calothrix sp. | reverse complement strand
TTCGGATATAGATTATTCCAAATATGCCAAAATTGTTCGTCGTTTTTTAGGTCATTTTCCGCACTTATCAATTTTCCTATAAAAGAAGCTGTTTCTTCTGTAGAATCAAAAGAATCCACAAATGATTTAATAAATGTGTCAATTTCATCTTTCTCTCTTTGTAAAATGAAGTATGCAAATCTTTTGAAAATATGTAGGCGCAGTGAATAAATATTAGAATCGTCGCCAGAGTCATTTTTATAACTTCTTCTATCTTTTAGTAACTGTGGAGCCAATAAAGATAACGATTTCTCATAAATTCCCAAGTGAATTTTATCTTTTGTATTAGAAGGGATTAATTGGTGAACTATCTCCAAATCATGAATATCAAGTAAATCAATATCCTTTATTTCAAATGGTGTATCTTTAAAGGTGAAATCAATATTTAATTTGTTTAGCTCTTCAAAAATTGAACTCTTGGATATTCTTTCCCAATTACCTTTTTCTTTCCGCTTCGTGGCAATAATATTTTTATAAACAGGTTGGAGTTTTATATAGCCGAATAATATTGATTGAGCAACTTCCGGGTTTTGTTCCCATAGCCTTGATTTATGAACGGCTTCAATAGCATAATCGCATATTCTTTTGTATTGACCAAGAGGTCTTTTATTTAAGAGAGTTAAAACCATTATAAAAATATAATTTTCGACCTCTTGAGGGTATTCATTTATTAGTGCTGGGATTGCATGAACGGAGGTTTCAACACCATCACTTATTTGATAATTATAATTATCAGTAAAAAGCTTAGATAGAGTAGAAATGATTATTTTTTTACAAAATTCTTTATCTTCCTTTGACAGTTTATCTTTATGTTCAATCATTAATTTTGAGCAGGAAGATGGAGGTATGGAATAATCCATAATCCCCATTTTATCTCGCCCTGCTTGCAGTTCTTCAACAAGCTGTTTAGTTTCTGATAAAGCAAGGAGAGGATTGTTGTCGTACTCCTTATATTTATCGTTCTTATTTTGGCTTCTCCTGTTAAACAAAAAATTTGCCCATATCCTTAAAGAAGAATATTTAAACGTTTCTTCAAATTGAATCTGAGCTTGCTCACTTCTATTTCTATCTTCGTCTGAAAGTTCTTTAGGAATAAGTTTTATAAGAAGGCTATTGTCATCGTCATCCTGTTCAAATATTTCAAAATTAAGGTTTCTCCTATCCATTCTTGCCAACAATATTCCAAATTCTTTACTTGTTGAGGGGTTGGACTTATGCTGGTCAGTTATTCGATGTAATTTCTCTAAAAATTTACCATTCTGTTCTTCTGTAAATCCTTTTACTCCAGAAAACTGATAGTTCAAAAATAGTAATTCTAAATTGAAATTCCTATGCTTATCTTCACATGTTTTTAATCTTTCATCTACATATAGAATGTTTCCAATTTGGTTTATTCCATATCCCATCGAATATAGCAATTTGGCTTCTGACTCATTTGTACTTCTAATAGTATCAAAATGAAACAATTCAATTGTTTTGAATAGAATTAAAGCTACATTGTAGAATTTATTTGGGTTAGCAAGTACAACACTACAAACAACAGAAGTAAGAGAAGTTGATTTTGATTTAGTAAGAATAATAAGAAGTATATTTTGAACTATTGCAGATTCTGATATTTGAGCAGATTCTAATAAGATTTTTTCTAAAGCCATGTGTATGGATTGCAGCACATCTGGAACAATGGGGTTTCCGCTACCACGATACATACTCCAAATTGCGTTGCTTAAGTACTGTGTTACTTCTTTTTCATTTATAGTTAGTACGACTTTTACAACATTGTTTTTTCCGTAATCAGACTTACTATAAGATTCAACTGCTCTATTTGTAAAATCTATAATAAAATCAAGTGTTTCATAAAATGCTACTTGCAATAACCATTTAATCGGTGTTTGATTAGCACTTGCAGGGGAGTAATCGAAACTATACCTTTTTGTTAAGCCATATCGGCTTTCCATTTCGATATCATCTCTATCGTATTCAAATATACTAGGCTTTTTAGGCTGTTTTTGCCAAAACAAGTCGCACAATTGAAGAACGTAAAACGGAAGTGTTTGGATTAATTCGATTGCAATATACGGCTTTTCTAAAATTTTAGAGCAAAGATTTTCATAAGGGTCTCTGTGGTTTGTCCATTTATTAGCTATTACTTTATCAAAGATTTCTCTTAATTCTGCTTGTATTTCATTAGCTGAGTTGAAAACTACTGTAAGAATATTTTCTTCCTCTGCATCATTTATGTAGAAATCTTTTTCAGATTCCGTTTTCTGTATTATACTCAAAGCTAATAATCCAGAATATCTCGTTGTTGTACCTTTTTTACTAAAATTACACCAATCTGATAAACGTGGTAAAACTATTTTTAGATTATCATCAAAAAAAACTGATTTGTGCTTATAGATAAGAGCAATTGCTTCTTCCCAACCTCTCCCTTTTGGTTTAACAATATCAAAGCTTGCAGTTAAAGAGATATCAGTACAAGCAATTCTTAATAAGAATAAAATCCGTTTTAGTATTTTAAAATCATCAGCAATAATTTCATTCTCGAAAAACTTAAAGAATACCTCCGCATAATCGGACAACAAAACAGAAACTAGAATTTCATCTTTCCAAAATTGTGTAATCTGATTATTTGCAAACGCTTCCTTAATAAAATTTTCTATTTCCGTACTATTCTCAGATAAATGGTTAGATAACCATAATCTAACTGCTCTTCGTATAGGTAGCGAATCTCCTAATTCATCAAAAAAATATTTTGTATTTGAATGATTTAAAAAGTTGCGGGAAACTATTTTATCCAAAGTCCATTCCTCATAAATATCATGAGTAATAAAATACCCATTATGAGCTTCATCATAGCCAAGAATCTCATCTTGTTTTAATTCAAACAATGCTGATTGTGGTAAGTCATCCGCATTTACATAAAATCGTCCAGTTTCACATCTTTGTTTCGCAATATTGATAATGCAACGCTCTCTTTTAAGATGCAAATTGTCTTTTTGAATGATATTATTTTGTATCCGCTTCTTCCAAAGCAGGTCAATAAAACTCTTAAAGTTTCCTTGTTTATCAATATTTGAATATTGCTTAACATATTCATTTAGATAAAATAGATTTCTAAGCCTTTCTGAGAATTTTTGATTATCAGGAAGTAATAATTTAAATTTTTCTGATATTGATTTTAACTCATCAAAACCAATTAGAGAGATATCATTAACTTCAAATGATAAATTATAACTCTCTTTAATGTGGAATGTTAAATCATTAAGGTAGGCATAGCGTGTTGTGAAAATGATATTCCAACTATTTTCTTTTAATGTTTGTATTAGTGTGGTAAGAATGTGGTTATTGGTAATCTCTGCAAGTTTTTCTGCTGAGTCAATTACAAAGATTTTAATAGGTTCATCTTTAAAAATATCAATAAACTGGGCAAATGTGAATTTATGCTCAAATTGAAATATGTCGTTAATGTGGCTAACATTAAGCTCATTTGCTTTAAAAACACAAATTGGTATTTTCTTATGATTAGAATTATAGAATTCCTTAAAAACTGCGGTTTTACCGCATCCTCCTTCACACGAATTTACTATGTCTTTCCCCTGTTGAGAAGTATTTAGTATTGCTTCAACAACAGATTCCCGGTTAATCTTTATTTTTTTATCATCGAAATATATTTCAGTTTTAATGTCTTTTAAAATATTTTCATTATGTCTATAAACCTCCTCAAGTAAATGTGCTTCATGGGATTCAAGATTGAAAAATATGTCATAGATATACCTATTTTCAGGTAAAGACAATTGTAATTCAAAATGACTTGGAACTCGCCACTGTATCTCAACTCCTTCTGCTTTGGCAGATTTCTCTATATCTAATTGATATTGAGGTTTTTTCGTGCCTTTGGAGGTGCTTTCTGAAAGTTCTTGATTTATGTAAAGATATATATCATTTAATTCGCTATTTTGTAATTTGGCTTTTTTAATTGAATCTATAATGTCACGTTTATTGTTAGCAATTGAGGTCGTATAGTATTTAGCTTGAAAGCCATAAAATTTCCCTTCTTTTTCTATTGGTTCTGTTTCTATCCCTGTTTGATTTTTGTAGCGAAATAATCCAATTCTGTTATCAAACTCTGCACAGAAAAGCAAATAAGACATTTCTTCAAATGCCCATGTCTCTTTATTGTCGTATTTTACACCAAAAACATTCCAGTTAATTTTTGACATAATTACCTAAATTTTGAAGATAATATACTCTAATATGCACAAATATTTTTAGCAAACAGCGATAAAATTCTAACCAACATCTGCGACTAATTCACCCAATTTCTCCCTTCCAATTGACTCATAATCCTTTGCACTCATATCACTAAAGTATTTTCTATTCCCGTTTATCTCCAGCATTGCTACTAAACCAAGGGGCGCACCTGATAGAATATGCTCCTCGCTGGTTTCTCTGCTGGTATCAAGATGAGTGGTTACGGTCGTGGAATAAGTTCTAAATTCCTGACCATCAAAAAGGGCATAGTTCCAGGAGAAGTTACACTCGGTATTTGGATATTGGCTTGCAACCATTATCCAGTAATCATAGACATCGTGCTGAGAGGAAGCACCCATATGTTTTTGAACCGTAGCTTTGACATCCTTCCCCGGAGAGAATTTTGCAGGAAGATTGGGTGTGTAAACCCCATCGTCTTGAGCTAATACTGGTATTTTTCTATCAACTGCCAGTAAATTGTAGTAATACTTAGCTTTTATCTCGGCATTTTCAATTTCATTACTACCATTTTCTACGGATTCTTCTGCTGTATCTAAACCAACATCCTTGAGCGAGAAAATTGTGGTTTTACTGTCGCTTCCAAGCATCAGTTTTAACCTTCTGATTTTATCCTTACTACTGGTAGCAAATAATATCTTTTTCTCATCATTATTAGTCATAGAGCAAACCCATTAATAGCTTATGTATATTGTTATTAATTATGGCTTTGGTGTCAAAGATTATTTTCACAAAAAAACTGCCACAGGTTGTGGCAGAAATATCTTGAATAAAATCATATCAATTATTCCCAATCCAATCAAAAATAACCAAAACTACTAGACTAAAACTATAAATTACTTCATCATTTAGGTATGTTGCAAACCCCTAATAACTACTACCAATTCTTTGACCACACAGGTACTCCTGAATCTAAAATTGAGAACTTATTA
>CAKZYM010000305.1 GCA_937884685.1 uncultured Calothrix sp. | reverse complement strand
AGCGGTAATCCAGCACGAACTCGACCTCTAGCAAAATAACGTCCAAATTGAAGTTCATAAACTTCGTCTTCGTCTTGGGTTTCTACTTCTAGGTCGGAACAAGCATAACTGACACATAATAATGCGTAACCTTTTCTTTGTAGGTGGGGGGATAATCCTACTGCTTCGGGTTGAGCTATGTCTCCTTTGATAACTCTGACAGCACAAGTGGTACAAGCACCGTTACGACAGGAAAATGGTAATTCTTTACCTTGTTTCTCAAAACTGTGGAGAATGTAGCGGTCGCTAGGAACTTCTAAGGTGTGGGTGGTTCCTAATCGTCTATCTCGAACTGTGACTTTGTATGTAGAGGACATGATGATTTCGGGTTTTGGATTTGCTAATTATAGAATTATTCTCTCAAGGATTGCAGTTTATTTAATTTCAATGTATGATGTTTCCTTGTGGTACCTGGAGAGGTGGCCGAGTGGTTGAAGGCGCAGCACTGGAAATGCTGTTTACCCGAAAGGGTAACGAGGGTTCGAATCCCTCCCTCTCCGTTTTAAAAATAGATGTATATTAAATACTTCAAGCTAAATAGTTTTTGGCTTATTTTTATCTCACGTGTCTAAGATACGTGGGATTTAATGTTAAATGTCTTATTAGCAAGTTGATTTATAGTAAATCGAGAAAAAGACTTTAAATAAAACTTATATTAAGAAATTTGATAATTGTCATAATTAATAATCGTGATTTGTATCACTGAAGGTAGATACACAAAACGATGATTAAATTGTGATGGCAACATTAAGCTGCTTGTTATAGTGACAGTGTTGTCTGAATCTCCAATCAAGTATTGATTACAGATATAGGTATACCAATGAAAAAGCTGGCATTGCTGATTGGAGTAAGCGAATATGATTACGAGTTAAACCCCTTACCAGGTAGCCTTAAAGATGTTGATGCAATGCAACGTGTTTTACAACATCCAGATATGGGTGATTTTTCTGCAAATAATATTAAGGTATTAAAAAATCCCCAGATACCAAATATGGGTATGGAAATTGAGAAAATTTTCTCTAATTGTCAAAAGTATGATTTGGTATTGCTATATTTTTCGGGACATGGGATTAAAGATGATAATGGCAATCTTTATTTAGCAAGCAGTCAAACCTGCAAACATCCTAACGGACAATTGATTACGTCAAGTACGGTAGCTGCAAGTTTTGTCCATAAAATCATGGATAAAAGCCCTTCTCGCAGACAGGTAATAATTCTTGATTGTTGTTTTAGCGGTGCTTTTGCTCGGGGGATGAGGGTAAAAAATGATGGTCATGTAGATATTAAAAATCAATTGGGAGGTGAAGGAAGAGCGGTTTTAACTTCTTCTACTTCTACTCAATACTCTTTTGAAGAACAAGCATCCAATCACTCAATTTATACACGTTTTCTTGTGGAAGGAATTGAGAACGGAAAAGCCGATATGGATGGTGATGGTTTAATTTCTATCAATGAACTGCATGAATATACTTGCAGAAGAATGCAAGAAGTTGCACCTAAAAGCAAACCTGAAATTTATGCTTTTAAGGAAGGTTACAGAATTCATTTATCAAAAGCACGTGTAATCAAGTCTCCCAGTTTTTTACCAGTCAAAAATAAAATAAATTTTGGTCTTTTAAAGTTAGGATGGGTAGGAGAAAATACTGAAACTTCTCAATTACAAGCTAATTACCTTCCTAGTTTTTTAGAACCATTCGAGTCTTTAATTGAAAAATTAATTTCTAAGTTATCCCACACTACTTTACCTGATAGCTTTGAATTGGAAACTCACATTTTAGATATTATTAGAGAAGTTTCAGAAGCCGATTTTGTCTTTATACTTACTAACGATAATCTCGATAACTGTTTTGTTAAATCGCAAAGCAATCTATCACCAAATATAGATAAACATGCTTATCGCAATACATTAAATACAAAAATATTTCCGCTGATTTCTCTTGAGTCAGTATTTAATCCCTCCCATCACGGCACTTACAAAATTCATGAA
>CAKZYM010000304.1 GCA_937884685.1 uncultured Calothrix sp. | reverse complement strand
ATTTTGTGAGCGAGATATGAAACGCACACGAACACCAAATAAACTATTCAGCCTTCATCCAAATCCAAAACCAACGCGGGTTTTAAGGCTTCCCGGTGCTGGATAGATACAGTTAAATGCTCGGAACCGCTCACCAACGATAAGCGCGTAAAACAAGGTATTAAATCATGTCAGTTCCACAGCTATATAGCTTGGGCAAAATAGCAATAGATTCAGCATTCTACGCTGACTGTCCGCTGTCAAAAAATGCGTTAAGCAAGGTGATAAACAAAAGCCGTCCTACTGTTTGGAGGTATGAAGGTATTGCTTATTACTCAGTCCAAGAATTCAAGGAAGATTACCCACGGTTGCCCAAAGAACTGTGGTTGGTCAAAAAATCAAAGCATGACCGTACTGTTCTCCTTTCTCCTTACCAAAGTTGGGTAATTTCTATCATTAAAACTTGCCAATCCCATCTGGGTAAAAAATCAGCAGTACAGCAATTTGTAAAAGAGAACCAATATTTATTTAGCAAAAATAACTATCACCTTCATTTGGTAAAGTTAGCCAAAATCGCTACAGCAGTTCCCTAATTATTCAGACAATCAGCTATATGAAAATGGAATAGCTGACCGACCAATTAACCATTCGTGACAGGGGACGATGGAATGTAACGGGCCAGCCTTCGTTCGGTTAGCATCTGGGGTTGACCCAGTTACTAGCCTACCCAGCGGAGAAAGAACGAAATGCAACTTTTAAACGATATCTGCAATGAAACAGGTTTGACCATTGATGACGCTCGTATTGTCTTGATGGACGTTCGTCCGGATTGGGAAACAACCGACAGCGTGACTGATGGGGAAGCAAGCTTAATCCGTCAAACAACTACAGCTGCTTTACATCAAGCTTCTGAAACTTACGACAGTACAGAGATTCAACCCGTTGCAGATATGCCGATAGAGAAGCAAGAACAGATGATTGACAACGCTTCTCAAGTGTTGGGACATCAAATGATTCTATCTGTCCAGCGACGGATAGAAATGCTAAACGCTGTTGACCAGCTTGTTAACCAAGTAGTACTGAACAACCGAGAAGTTTCTCAACAGCAACTTGCGGCCTCCATTGCTCAACAAGACAATGCGACCAAAGCTGAACTGATGCGGACGATTGATACTCTTTCATGTTTGGTCAATACTCCGGTAGAAGTAGCACAAGTACCTGACGACAGTGATTTCCAAAACGCAATCGCGACTGTCCAAAAAAAGATGCAGCGGTAGGGGGAATTACACCAAAAAAGTTAGGTAGGGGGCTGATAAAGGCTCTCTGCCTGCCTTTTACCGCTCCTGCCGATATCTTACAAGCAATTACAGATTTAGCTTACCAGCGAGACGAACAATGAGAATTATTAACGCACTTATTGCACCGTTTGATTTCTTAAATTATGGCTTGGAACGCGCTGCCAGACTAGTTTACAGCCTACCGTTTTAATTACTAACAATGGACTTATTACAACAGCTTCGGACAATAGCACTTACGTTTGAATGTTTATGCAGTCAAGAAGATTTTTAAAAACTAGTTCTTGATACTCAAATGCTAGCCGATGTCTCTCAAAAGTCATGCATGGCAAGGGATTGAGGCAGCTATCCCCCATACTGGAAGAAAATTAACAAGCACTCCCCAGACCGCGAATCCGGGAAGTGCTGGGATGTATCTACCGCAAAAAATACGACACAAAGGATTATAGCAATGTCAAAACCACTTGGATACTTCTCTCTAGATGTCAATAATAATGCCTTGTTGAGAGACATGACTGAGAGTTGGGGAGAGGGATTGGAAGAATTGACCGAAGCGGACACATTATGGTTAATCGCTCGAATCGCTCATGAAGCATGGACGCAAGAACCAAGCAATCAACCGCCAACCGAAGAAGCGGAAGAAGTTGTGAATAGGCTTACAGAGTTGAGCTTCCACGAAAAGCAATGGTTGTTGCAAGCACTTACCCAGTAAATATTGATGGGGGACCGCTCTGTCCCCTTTCCATCCTGCTCCCGATAGCAACCTATTTCTTAACTATGAAAGATAAATACAAACAGTTTCGCAAATCCCTTCTCTCACTTGGGATTAAGCCATCTAACCTTTTGTTTGGCGGATTGTTGGTAATTGGTGCTATAGCATCAATTCCCTCTATCCAAAAGCATCAAGCCAGAACAGATTTAATCCGCGCTGATATCAAGGCAAGGGAAGCAAAAGCATCCGCCCTCTTACGTCAATTTGAATACGAACAACGTCAGGCAGAAGTGGCTAATAAACGGTATAAATCATGTCTTCCTGTTGTGGGTAAGGAATACCGCAATGGAACCCATTATTTTACAGGTCTGAAAGAAGGAGATAAGCCCAAGGATAGGATTTCTCTTAAATATTTACCCTCCGGTACTGTAGTCTGCGACGCGCATGGGGTCACTGGGGTAATTAACCAAGATGGAGCAGTAAGCTATACCGCTTACACTGGCGACCGCGATTTGGTTCAATCTCGGTTATCTAGGTTCAGAGGTTCGCAATATTCACAGCCAGTAAACATTATTGAGGACAGGTAATTATGGGATTAGGTGGAAATAAATCAAGCAGCAAGTCTGACAACACTAGAACCTACAACTACAATGGAACACAGAAACCACCGTTCATGTTGCAAATATTAATCTGGGTAATAACGGGAATAATTATTAGTATTATCCTCGCCAACATCAAGCCTTATGAAATAATTGCAGCGCGGTATTTTAGAGGAATTACATATTCAGACCTAACTAATTTCTTATCAAGCTTGTGGATAATTGGTGGAATTTTTAGCTTATTCATGCGCTTCATTAATTTTGGATTCGGTACATTACTATGGGCTGGGATTCAAATACTAGAATTAATTCCTTCTGAACTACTAGGACATGAGAAATTTCTAGATAAAAACATACAGAAAGCAGGTA
>CAKZYM010000303.1 GCA_937884685.1 uncultured Calothrix sp. | reverse complement strand
ATTTAGGAGGGATGAAATATGTTTGTCAATATTACTCTTCGCCCATTCCTCTCCCTGTTGTTTATTCTCATACCAATCGCTAGCAATTGTTTGATTTTGGTAATCACGAACTACTACTAGCCACTCCTCGGGATTGGAAGGTAAATTTTTCAACTTTATCGCGTATCCTTTGTAATTAATGTCAATCATCGTATATATTCCAAGATATTATCTTTATAATCCAAACATCACCGCTAAGTGATTTCAGTAGACAGTCGATTTTTTCAATACATACAATATAGCTTTCCCCCCATGTTAGAGTTGTGACATTTTTACCCACATCAAATTAGTTTCTCAATAATTAGTACTCCTGTGCTTCTCCCTCCCTGTCCTTCCCCAGAAATTTTGGGCTGCTCGAAAAATCGCTCACTATGCTTTATTCACCAACTGCTCTCCGTTCAAAAAAATTGCATAAACCAAAAACCCCTTCCCCTATAAATCAATATCAGATGAAAAAAGGATATTGAATCAAAATGATTATTGTTACCCAGTCCGGAACTCCCGAACAGGAAATTGAGCGGATTATCGATGAATTGAGCGTTTATGACGGAACCGTTGAAAAAATAGTTGGTAGAGAAAAGGTTGTAATTGGTTTAGTTAGCGATACTTCTAATATTAATCTTGGCTATATTCAACAAATTAGTCCTTTTATTGAAGATGTTTTTCGAGTTGAACAACCTTTTAAACGTGCTTCTTTAGAATTCCGTAACGGTGAATATTCTGAAGTTGTTGTCAACACTCCCAATGGTGCTGTCACTTTTGGTCAAAATCATCCTCTGGTTGTTGTCGCTGGTCCCTGTTCGGTTGAAAATGAAGAGATGATTGTGGAGACTGCGAAGGTAGTTAAAGCTAATGGGGCACAATTTATTAGAGGTGGTGCTTATAAACCTCGTAGTTCACCTTATTCTTTCCAGGGTCATGGTGAAAGCGCTTTGCATTTATTAGCTAAGGCTAGAGAAGCTACCGGTTTGGGAATTATCACTGAAGTAATGGATACTGCTGATTTAGATAAAGTTGCTGAAATTGCGGATGTGGTGCAAATTGGAGCTAGAAACATGCAGAATTTCTCGCTATTGAAGAAAGCGGGTGCTGCTGGTAAACCAATTTTGTTGAAACGTGGAATGTCTGCGACTATTGAAGAATGGTTGATGGCTGCTGAATATATTTTGTCTACTGGAAATCCTAACGTGATTCTGTGCGAGCGAGGAATTCGCAGCTTTGACAAGAAATACACTCGCAATGTTTTGGATTTGTCGATTGTTCCAGTATTGCGGACTCTGACTCATTTACCAATTATGATTGACCCCAGTCATGCTACTGGTTATTCAAAGTTTGTTCCGACAATGGCTAAAGCTGCGATAGCTGCTGGTACCGATTCCTTGATGATTGAAGTTCACCCCAATCCTGCAAAAGCTCTTTCCGACGGACCACAATCTTTGACTCCAGGTAATTTCATCGAGTTGATGCGAGAAATTAAACCTTTATCGGAATACTTTGGACGTGGGAATAGTTCTGATTTGATAAATTCAAGTTTTGTTAGTGAAAGTGGGATTAAAGTTGGTGTTTAATGAATAGGATTAAAATTCTTACTAAAAATAGTAATTAGTAATTAAATAGCTTGATTAAACCTGGTTTTTGTGAAAAATCGGGTTTTTAATTCTTTGTAGGGTGCTGTGACGGTTACGAAATAACTATAAAACACAACAAGAATATTGATATTACCGTCACGCACCAATTTATTTATCAATCAAAATAATCAAAATTCAATATTAATATTAATATTTATTGTAGGGTGCTGTGACGGTTACGAATAATTATCAAACACAATAAAATAATTAATATTACCGTCACGCACCAATTTCTTTATTAATCAAAATAAAATTATTAATTATTTTGAATAAATTTTGATTACCATCTATTTTTATATAGCTTAACAATTGTGATTTAATTACATTTTTATATTTTTACTTGTGATGAATAAAAAAATGGTGCGTGACGGTATTATCTAATAAATTGTTTATAATTGGAAATTTGATTGACCGTCACACACCCTACAATAATATATTTTTATTTTTTAAATTTAAGATGCATGAAGCCATTTATAAAATAATTTAGTTAATCTCGGCATTACTATATAAGCTAACAAAGCGACTGTTATTCCGGTCATTATGGCTTGACGTAATATAAAAGGTAAAGGTGCTACTAATGGTCCGAGAAAATAACCAAGGATAGATGCACAAACAAATACCCCAATCCAGGTAACGAAAGCGGTTTTATATTTTGGTGGTGGAGCAGAAACTGCATCGGGTAGAGATACCAAAGCTTCTAATCCCGTTAAGTATTGTACGTTTTCAGGTTTTTCAACTAAAGGTTGCGCTCTTTCTATCCACTGTTTTCTTTCGGATGATTTCATCCATTTACAGAGATTATCATATTTATTAAAACGTAAAATAATTACATATTCTGTTCTACCAGGTTGTGGTCTAAGAATAGTTACCCCACAATGACCTGCAAATTGTCTCGCTGCTTCGGAAATCCCTTGCAGCCATTCTTCATATCCAGGTTCGCGACCGGGACGGATATAGTGGGAAATTACTGCTGTAACTTGTTGGTTTGATTTATTTTCTTGTAAATTCATTGGAGTTATTTGTTTGTAGAGTGCTGCTGTCTCGATTGTTGAGGCACTAATTGACTTATGGTGCGTGACGGTAATATTAATTCTTTGAATTTTATTTTATAGCTTTTCATAACCGTCACGCACTCTACAAAATGCATGAAGATATGTAAACTATTTTGCCAAATTGCATAAACAAAAATGACCCACCCCTAGAAGAAATTAAAGCAACTAGAGAATAATTATTATGCAATTTGACACCAATTCCTACACAACCAGTGGTGGTATCTTTATCTCTCGTACTGTTACCGATACTTCTATTGATTCTGCTATTGATGAAGTTTTGATGCGTTTGGATTCTCAACGAGGTGGTTTGTTAGCTAGTAGTTATGAATATCCGGGAAGATATAAGAGATGGGCTATCGGTTTTGTTAATCCTCCTTTGGAAATATCTACTAGAGATAGAACTTTTAAAATTACCGCTCACAACGAAAGAGGTTTGGTTTTACTAGGTTATTTAGAAGAATTGTTTTTAGATAAACCTTATATAGAAGAGTTAAATATAGAAGAGAATAGCATTTCGGGTTCAATTAAACCCAGCGACCGTTTATTTTCTGAGGAAGAAAGAAGCAGACAACCTTCTGTATTTAGCGTGATTCGAGAAATTATCTCTGCATTTTTTAGCCCCTTAGACGAAAATTTAGGTTTGTACGGTGCTTTGGGTTATGATTTGGTGTTCCAATTTGAACAAATGCCAAAGTTACTGGAACGGGAAGATGACCAAAGAGATTTAGTTTTATATTTACCCGATGAGCTATTCGTGGTTGACTACCATCTACAAAAAGCTTTTCGGATGCAGTACGATTTTGTCACTAAAAACGGTAGCACTAGAGATTTACCTCGTAAAGGTGAAAAAATTGATTATCGCGGAAAGCGTCTCAATGTAACTCAAGGTTCCGACCATGCTCCCGGAGAATATCAACAACAAGTTATTAAAGCGCTCGATTATTTCCGACGTGGTGATTTATTTGAAGTTGTTCCTTCTCAGTGCTTTTCCGAAACCTGCGAAAAATCTCCTACCGAACTATTCCGCACTTTGATGAAAATTAATCCCAGTCCCTATGGATTTATCTTTAATATGGGTGGGGAATACTTAGTTGGTGCATCTCCAGAGATGTTTGTTCGAGTTGAAGGTAGACGTGTGGAAACTTGTCCCATCAGCGGAACAATTAGAAGAGGAAAAACTGCTATTGATGATGCGGTACAAATTCAGAAGTTGCTTAATTCACGCAAAGATGAATCCGAGCTTACTATGTGTACCGATGTAGACCGTAACGATAAGTCCCGAATTTGCGAACCCGGTTCTGTAAGAGTTATCGGTCGTCGTCAAATTGAAATGTACAGTCATCTTATCCATACCGTTGACCATGTAGAAGGTGTACTAAAACCCGAAGCTGATGCTTTAGATGCATTTTTGACTCATTTGTGGGCTGTTACCGTTACCGGAGCGCCAAAACGTTCTGCAATGCAGTTTTTAGAGCAGAACGAGCGCAGCGCTAGACGTTGGTATGGTGGAGCAGTTGGAGGTTTTAACTTTAGAGGTGGTTTGAATACTGGTTTGATTTTGAGAACCATCCGACTCCAAGATTCAATTGCAGAGGTAAGAGTTGGTGCGACAGTTTTGTACGATTCCGACCCCGAAGCAGAAGCACAGGAAACTTTAACTAAGGGTGGTGCTTTGTTCCAAGCATTAAATAGAGCGAATCACCAAGAAGTTGCTTTACCAATAGTTCCAGAATTTGGCATTAAAGAAGCGAAGCCAGCAGCAGGGAAGAAAGTTTTACTAATCGATTACGAAGATTCATTTGTACACACCCTTGCTAATAATATTCGTCAAACAGGTGCTGCTGTC
>CAKZYM010000302.1 GCA_937884685.1 uncultured Calothrix sp. | reverse complement strand
CTACTTACTACTTGCTACTTACTACTTACTACTTGCTACTTGCTACTTACTACTTGCTACTTACTACTTACTACTCCCTATTCCCTATTAGTAAATAAGTAGTCATCATACCTTTTCCTTTAATAGAAATTTCTCCACGTTTTTCTAAAATAAATTTGTGTCTCAATCTCTGATAAGTCTGTTGACTAACTTGGATTTTTCCTGGTAAACCGTGAGATTCCATTCTGCTGGCAATATTTACGGTATCACCCCATAAATCGTATGTAAATTTTTGCAGTCCAATTACTCCTGCGACGACGGAACCTGTATGCATTCCAATGCGAATATTCAAATTTAAATTATTTCTTTTGTTAAAGGTCGCAATAGCATTTTGCATCTCAAAAGCTATCGAAGCAACTGAAGCTGGATGATTTGAATTTCTTATGGGTAAACCACCAACAAGCATGTAAGCATCACCAATGGTTTTGATTTTTTCTAAACCATATTTTAAAGAAAGACGGTCAAATACTGAAAAAATTTGATTTAATAAGTTTACTAAAGTCGTAGCGCTGACTGAAGTCGCAATTTGAGTAAAGCCGACAATATCCGCAAATAAAACCGTTACATCATCGAAATGTTCGGCTATGTTACCGGGTTCTTGTTTCAAGCGATTGGCTATACTAGCTGGTAATATATTAAGCAGCAAGCGTTCGGTTTGCTCTTGCTGTTTGTGTAATGCTTTTTCTGCCATTATTCTAGCAGTAACATCGCGAAAAATTGCGCGCGTAGCTGCGGGCTTTCCTTCCACAAATTTACAGTTAAGGTTTCCTTCTAAAAAAATATTTCTACCATCTTTAGTTATGAATGCAGCTTGAAGCTGTTCAAATTTACCGCTCGACATTACGCGGTAAAATACCTCACGACAGCGCATTCTAAAATCTGGATGTACAATATCAAAGACGGTTTTTTTCTCTAGTTCTTCTCTGCTATATCCTAGAGTTTCTTGCCAAGCACGATTAATATATATAAAACGTCCGTAGGGATTAACTGACTGAATCAAATCATTGGCATTTTCAAATAAATCGCGATATCTTTCTTCACTTTCTAACAGTGCTGATTCTGCTTGCTTCCTTTGCAAAAACTGTGCGATTTGACTGCCAATAGAAACCATCATTTGTAATAAATCTTCGTCTCTAAATAGCACCTCTCGACTAAAGAAAATCATCACTCCTAAGATTTTATTTTCGTTAAGAATGGGAAAACCGAAGGCTGCATGTAATTGTTTTTCTTCAACTTGATTGAGTCGTGGACAAATATTATCATTCGCCAAATCTTCACACCATAAGGGAGAAAGTTTTTCCCATATTTTACCTGCTAGACCAACTCCAGAATTTAAAGTCGTTAGCCAAGTAATAATTTCAAACTCTCGGACATCAACCCTTCGAGATGAATACATTTCTATACATCTTAAGACTGGATTGCTAGAAACTTCCTGGTTTACTCTTAGGTATTGATTTGGAGTCCATAGTTCCCCTAAATCCCAACCCAAACTTTCACAAATTGCTTGTAAAATTTGCGGCATTGCTTCTTTGAGCGTAATTGATTCTGATAAGATATTCGTAATCGCGTACTGGGCGCTTTTTCGCTGCTGACGGCGCTTTTTTGCGGTAATATCTCTTCCAATATAAACAATATCCTCTACACCATTAATTTTCTTACTAATTACCGAACAAGAAAAAGCAATCAATTTTCTTTCCCTTGATTTTGTCCGACATACGACTTCTACATTTTGAAAATATTTTTTGTATAATGAACGCTGTTGAATTGCTTTTTGCAACAGTTTATTATCGTCGATAATTAGAGAAATTTGTTTATCAATTAATTCTTCTTCTGGATAACCTAATAATTCTACAGTTGCTTTATTTATCCTTTTAATTTTTCCTGTTTTAGTCGTCACAATCAAAGCATCTGCCATTGAAGTGATAACTTTATTCATATAATTTTTATAAGCAACCAAAGTACTTGAGAGCAAATTCGTTTCATTGACTCTTTGGCTCAACTTTTGCTCCAGCAGCATTCTGTCAGTTACATCTTCTATTAAAATAATTAATCTATTTTCAACAGGTTCGCCAACAATATATATATCTACATAAAAATCACCTTCATCTTCATTGAAACGCTGGATACCTTCTAACTCAAATAATTCTTCTTCCCCCTCTAATATAGATGTCATTACATCTTCAAGTCCGACCAACTCCGGAAATCCAAGACGGACATCTTTTCGCAAAATCAACTCTTGCGGATAATAACTAAAACGTTGCACCTGCTTGGAGACACGTAAAATACAAAAACTGCTATCTAACTCTAAGCTTTCAAATTTACGTGGTGCATTGTGTTTATTTAAAATCTTCTCTAATACATGATATTTCATCGTGGCGCTTTAAAATAATAAAAAAGGAGAAACGAGTAAAAATAAATTAAATTGCTGCAAATTCAACTAGTTCAAATAAAATTAATTAAAATCAAAACAGTAATTTGAATTTATTTTCTTACCTCGTCTTCCTACTCTTAACTTTTGAGTTAGATGTAGGCACCACTGATAATTGTATATGTATACGATTTATTAGGACACTAACACCCACAATAAAAATTAGGATTGTGTCAAGAATTCGCGTTTTCGTGATTTTAACTTAATTGGCAACTGCTAGGTAGATATACTATCAAGGTATAATTACGGTTAAAATGCTTATTTTACAAAGTATTCTTTTAAATTTTACCGTAAACAGGAATTGCCGCTCCTCTAATATCTTTTGCAGCTTCAGAAGCTAGAAAACAGATTACTTCTGCTAAGGATTCTGGTTTGACCCATTTATCAGCTTCCTCCGTACCCATTGCTTCACGGTTAGCTTCGGTATCAATAACACTAGGAAGCACGCTATTAGCAGTAATATTAGTATCTTTAGTTTCGTCTGCAATTGCCTTAGTTAAAGCCACAACACCAGCCTTAGAAGCGCAATAAGCAGCCAATCCACCAGCAGGTTCCACTACTCCACGAGAACCCACTGTGACAATACGTCCGTAATTATTACGTAGCATATTTGCCAGAGAATACTTACAAACTAGAAAAGTAGTATTTAAATTTAAATCAAAATCTTTTTTCCAATTTTCAAAACTATATTCATCAGTTTTACCCATTGAAAAACCACCAACGAGGTGAATTAAAACATCTACCTTCACCATCGAATTAACCAAATTTTTTACCGAACTTTCCGAAGTTAAATCCGCTGAAATAAACTGAACCCTATTTAAATCAGAAGATGGAATAATTTGCTTTAAACGTTCCACATCTTCGGATTTACGATAAGGAATCGTAACAAAAGCACCTTGAGCCAAAACCATTGGTGTCACACCCGAACCCAGTCCACCAGTAGCACCAGTGAGTAAAACTTGTTTATCTTTCATGAATCGAATTATCCCCTACCAAAAGCCTATCTTTTAAGATATCGTCTTTACGGCTCTTCTATACAAGATGAAGTTAAATTACAAATTAGCAAGTAGCAAGTAACAAGTAGCAAGTAGCAAGTAGCAAGTAGCGAGTAGCAAGTAGCAAGTAGCAAGTAGCAATTAGGGAAATAAGGACTCTGTAACAACAAAACCTACAATTTAGCTTAACTACTCACTGATAACTGATAACTGATAACTGATAACTGTTAACTGGTAATTGTCCAAAAATAACCGTCTGGTGCTGTGAAAGAAAAACT
>CAKZYM010000301.1 GCA_937884685.1 uncultured Calothrix sp. | reverse complement strand
CTTACCATTCTTAACTCCTAACTCCTAACTCCTAACTTTTTTTCACCATTAACGGTACCAAAACCATTTATATTTGATATAATCTATAATCTGAAAGTTGATGTGTGTTTTTATCGGCTTTTCTGCGCTAGGATAATATTGGATATAAGTGTGGACTGCCAAAACGAGGCGATTGGATATACATCGCTAGGAGGCAAAAAAATTTTACGGAGAATAAAACCAGGAAACATAAAGCATGGTAAATGTCAATCAGAAACCAACCAATGATATTGGGTTTACGCACGACGATTTCGCGGCTTTACTTGATAAATACGATTATCACTTCAGCCCAGGGGATATAGTTCCAGGTACAGTTTTTAGTTTAGAGCCGCGGGGCGCTCTGATTGACATTGGTGCTAAAACGGCGGCATATATACCTATACAAGAAATGTCAATTAACCGGGTAGATAACCCGGAGGAAGTACTACAATCCAACGAAACGCGGGAATTCTACATTCTTAGCGATGAGAATGAGGAAGGTCAGTTGACTCTTTCGATTCGCCGTATTGAGTACATGCGGGCTTGGGAACGGGTACGTCAGTTACAAACAGAGGATGCCACAGTGCGTTCCGGCGTATTTGCAACCAACCGTGGTGGTGCTTTGGTAAGAATTGAAGGATTGCGTGGCTTTATTCCCGGTTCTCATATAAGTACTCGCAAACCAAAAGAAGATTTGGTGGGCGAAGAACTACCATTAAAATTCTTAGAAGTAGACGAAGAGCGCAACCGCCTTGTATTGTCTCATAGACGGGCATTGGTTGAGCGTAAAATGAACCGTTTGGAAGTAGGCGAAGTTGTAATCGGTACAGTTCGCGGTATTAAACCTTACGGTGCCTTTATAGATATTGGTGGGGTAAGCGGATTACTACACATTTCCGAAATTTCTCACGAGCATATTGATACTCCCCACAGCGTATTCAACGTCAATGATGAATTGAAAGTCATGATTATTGACTTGGATGCGGAAAGGGGTAGAATTTCGCTTTCTACTAAGCAGCTTGAACCAGAACCTGGTGACATGATTAAGAACCGGGATGCGGTATTTGATAAAGCAGAAGAAATGGCTGCTAAATTCCGCGAACAGCTATTAGCTAAGGAACAGGGTATTACTCCTGAAGCTGCACCTGCTGAGGAAGTACCAGCAGCAACAGAAGAAGCTAACGCAGAGCAAGCACCAGCAGCAGCCGAAGAAGCAACTGTTGAAGCTACCACAGAGCAAGAAACTGTAGTAGCAGAAGAAGCTGCACCAACTGAGGAAGCAGCAGCAACCGAAGAAACTACCGCTGAAGTTCAAGCAGAACCTGAAGCTCAAAATGAAACTCAAGAGGAAGTTGCAGCGGCTGTCGAAGAATAATAGATTTATTGTTATAGACGCTTATTACTTTGAAGAGGGGAAACCCTCTTTTTTTATTAGGTAATGTTTTGTAGTTTTGTAGTTTTGTAGTAGCGCTTTAGCGCATCCGGATTCAGAGTTTAGATAGGCTAAAGCGCTACTACAAACCAGGAATATTCCTTACTCCCTTAATTCAACGAAACAAGTTGGGATTCGATATCGGAAGACTTCAAATCTTTACCGATAAAAACCAAACGAGTTTGTCTCATTTCTTCTGGTTTCCAAGCTCTATCGTAAAATTGTTCAAATCTATTTCCTACACCTTGCATTACCAAACGCATTGGTTTATCTTTAACAGCGACAAAACCTTTAACGCGAAAAATTTCTTGCTGTTGTACTAAAGTTTGTAACTGCTGTTTTAGCTGTTTCGGTTCAAAAGTACGGTCTAAAACTACATGGTGAGAAGTAATTTCATCATCGTGGTCGTGGTCGTGGTCGTGGTCGTGTTCTTCTTCCATGTCGTGATGTGAAGGACGTTTATCTAAATTATCTTCAACAGCAGCTTGTAAACCTAATAATATAGATGAATCAATTTCGCTTTGATGACTTTCAACAATTTTCACTACTCGTGGTAGTTCTTCCTTAACTAAATCCTTGACCTCAGCTAGGGTTTCTTGGTTCACCAAATCGGTTTTATTCAACACCACCAAGTCAGCACAAGCTAGCTGGTCTTCAAACAGTTCTTGTAATGGTGTTTCGTGTTCCAAACTATCATCAGCTTGACGCTGCGATTCAACCGCTTCCAAATCGCTCGCAAAAGTTCCAGCAGCAACCGCTTCGCTATCTACTACGGTAATTACAGAGTCTACGGTAGCAGCGTTGCGAATTTCTTGCCAGCGAAAAGCTTTGACTAAGGGTTTTGGTAAAGCTAAACCAGAAGTTTCAATCAAAATACAGTCGATATTGTCTCGTCGTTTAATTAACTGCTGCATCGTCGGTAAAAACTCTTCCTGAACCGTACAGCAAAGACAACCGTTAGTTAATTCATAGATATTACTATCGTCATTGTTGTTATCTTCCTCTTCCGGACAAACTTGACAAGATTGTAATAATTCCCCATCAATACCAAGTTCGCCAAACTCATTGACTATAACAGCGATGCGTCTTCCTTGATTATTTTGTAGTAGATTGCGAATTAAAGTAGTTTTTCCACTACCTAAAAAACCTGTGATAACGGTAACGGGGATTTTTGCAGCCATGTGTATAAAAAGCTTTGTGTATCAGTGTTTGGAGCGTTTGGGGTTTTGTTATTTTACGATGAAACGGTATCTGGAATAGCAAAACTTCACAAAATGCCAAGACGAACGAATAATATGTCAAAACGTGTTATTACTGAAATTTCGCAGAAGCAGTAAGACATTAAATATTGAGATATAGCGTTTCTAAGTCTCCGTAAGGTACATCTAAAAACCTCACCCCTAACCCCTCTCCTTATCAAGGCTACGGTGTACACAGAAGTCGTTAAAACCATTACTCACCAGGGACTGCAAG
>CAKZYM010000300.1 GCA_937884685.1 uncultured Calothrix sp. | reverse complement strand
GGAGATAGGAGTTAGGAGTAATGAGTTAGGAGTTAGGAGTTAGAAATTTGTGTCTCATAATCTTTAATCTACTAATCTATTAATTTTAATTTTTAATGGGAGCATCCTAATTGTGGAAAAATCCGCAGGTTTCGCTAACGCACTACAAAATTTAAAATAAATTTCAAATTTGGGATGCTCCACTTTTAATTTTTAATACTAATGACTAACAGATTCAAAATTATGTCTTTTGATAGTTGAAATTCAATATATAAATAAAAAAATAATCTTTTAACTCATACTTTAGATGTGTTATGGAATTCTATTAACTTTTAAAGTTGATAGAAGATGATATATAAATAACTGGATTTAAAATAAATCGTCTTCTGCTTACTGCTTCATCCTGTAGACTAATAAAGGTATTGAATATGCTCTATTTATAAAATTTATAAGCCGAATAAGACGAGTGAGCAGCTAATATTTAACTGCGTTTACATGCTTATGAATCAACTCACCCGAACAGCAAAAACTGATAATTCATACCTTCTGGGTAAATAACTGATAATGATTTATGCTGAATCATCGCTGCCAAATTCTTTTGATTGAAGATGAACCAGAGGAGATAGAGTATTTCCGTAGACTGCTATCTAAAGCTAAGTCTTCTTCCTTTAAACAAGGTTTTGAGATAATTGCTAGTCAATCCTTGGAAGATGGATTGCAGCAATTATCGCTTAACGATATTGATGTTATTTTCCTAGACTTAATACTTACTGATAGTCGGGGAGTTAAATCTCTAGTAAGAATTTTAGAATTTGCTTCTAGTTTACCAATTATTGTTTATACAGCTTTAAATGAGGCTGCTGCCGTTAAGGTTTTGGAATTAGGTGCAATCGGATATTTACATAAAACTGAGATTGATACTAACTTACTAGTTTATGCTATTCGTTCGGCAATAGAGCGACAAGAGCAGATAAATATTTTAAAGGAGCAGCACAAACAACAAGAACAAGTTGAATTTAAGCAACTTGAAGCAATCGCAGCATTTAATACAAATAAAAATGTGAGTCTATCAAATTCAGTTTCTTTACAAGAAAGCAAACCTGATATTTTTGCAGAACTAGTACAAAATTATTGCGAAATCATGGATTTAGCTCTAGACGAAAGAGTTCATAAAGTTAAACATAATACTTCCGAGAAACTTGCTGTTTTAGCCAGACAATTAGGGTTTATGCAAGCTACACCCCGCGATGCTATAGAAATTCACACAACAGCTTTAAAAGCAATAAGTACTAATGCTGCTCGAAAATCTCAAGCTTATGCAAAAGAAGGACGTTTAACAATTTTAGAGTTAATGGGTTATTTGACAGCTTATTATCGCAAATATTTTATAGGATTGAATCAAGTTAATCTTGATAATATTAGCAAGGATATAGAGGTAGATTAAATCATGTTAGTCATTTATAGAAATTCCTAAATAAAAAATGTTGAATAATAATGTGTAAAAGTGGTTTAAATAGCAAACATGTACTTAAATTATATGTGACGGGAGACACAATCAGGTCAGATAGAGCAATATCAAATCTGGAAAAACTGTGTCAAGAAAATTTTTTAAACGAGTATCAAATTCATATTATTGATGTATTAAAGCAACCTGATATTGCTGAGAAAGAAAAAATTATTGTTACCCCAACTTTAATTAGAGAATCTCCTTTACCACAAGTCAGAATCATTGGTGATTTATCTGATATAAAAACAGTTTTAATGGGTCTGGGAATTAATACTAAAAAACATGATATATTTAGCGAGTAACTGTAAAGAATAAATTAGGTAATCATCTAATTAATATATATTGTTGAAATGCCTCAAGAACAGGAAAATTTTATCGAAAAATTAGAAACAGGAATTCCCGGTTTTGATTTGATTTCTGAAGGGGGATTGCCAATTGGACGTACTACTTTAGTGGTTGGTAGTGCTGGATGTGGTAAAACAATATTCTCATGTCAGTTTTTAATTGAAGGAATCAAGCGAGGAGAAATGGGAGTTTACGTTACTTTTGAAGAATCTCCTAAAAATATTCGCAAAAATATGCGCGGTTTCGGTTGGGATATCGCAAAGTGGGAACAAGAAGGTAAATGGATTTTTGTGGATGCTTCTCCCGAACCAGGAAAGAATCCTTATGTTAGTGGAGATTACGATTTGAGTCCTTTATTGGCTCGAATTCAGTATGCTATCGATAAGGTCAAAGCAACAAGAGTTTCGATGGATTCTTTAGGGGCAATTTTTAGCTACATACCCGATAAATCTCAAATCCGCGACGACTTATTTATAATCGCTTCAGCATTGCGAGATGTTAACAGTACGGCAATTTTAACATCGGAACGCAATCACGAATACGGGCCAATCAGCGCTCACGGAGTTGAAGAGTACGTGGCTGATAACGTGATTATTTTACGAAATGTCTTGATTGAAGAAAAGCGCCGTCGTACTCTAGAAATTCTTAAATATCGAGGTAGTTCGCATCAGCAAGGAGAATTTCCGTTTACGATTCTTTCTGATGAAGGGTTTGTGACTATTCCCCTTTCAGCTATGGCTTTGGAAGACAGGGGTTCATCTACTGTCCGTATTTCTTGTGGTAATCACGAACTTGATGAATTGTGTGGAGGTGGTTTCTATCGCGACTCAATTAATTTAGCGTCTGGTGCTACCGGTACTGGTAAAACTTTGCTCTCAACTCAGTTTATCTCTGCTGGAATCGAGAATAGTGAGCGCTGCATTTATTTTG
>CAKZYM010000299.1 GCA_937884685.1 uncultured Calothrix sp. | reverse complement strand
ATATCTTGGAAACCATAAATAGTATAGGGTTGCGTCACAATAATGAAGTGGTCGGTTGGGTAATTAATCATCGTCTCTGTGCAAATACAATTCGTTACACTTCTAGTTATATGAGACCGGATCTTCAAAAACTAGGAAGAATCCTGGCTTTGTATGCAGAATCAATCAAGCGTCAAATAGCAAATCCCGAAATTACCAAAGCAGTTTGGACAATACCATTTGTATTTCCATCAATGATTGCTTTTGCTAAGAAAAGGATGGCAGAATACTTAATTTCAATGGAAGAAAGTCGAGAGTCTTTTAAAACAATGAATTAGAAAAGCATTGACCTAAATAATAATTTTTTGGGCGACAATTTAAGCAACAATATATAATTATGGCAGAAAATTTTTCAGGCACTCCTGGGCATTTGCTTTCGAGTATAGCGGTTTCCAATTTGGTGAGATACAAAATTCTGGTTTTAGGGAATAGGGAACAGGGAACAGGGAAAAATTTAGATATACCTCAGTTACTGGAGAAAGGCTGGCTATACATGAGGAGAAAACCCCAAAACCCCACTTTGCGCTACTCCCTATTCCCTTGAATTTTTAGGGTGTGCCTCACTTACATGAAATCGGCTGTATATTAAGGTTATTTGATAAATAACACCATTACCTTAATGTATTAATGTCTCAATTTAATCTAGAATACTAAGTCCACACTAATACAAAAAGATTTATCCCATGAGTATAGAAGCAGTCAGTGAATTCCTATATCAAGTTAGTCAACATCAGGAACTTCAACGAGAGTTAGTAGAAGTAATGGAGTTTGATGAACAAGACCAGATTAGAGTAACTGAGTTAGCTACAAAATATGGATTCGATTTTACTCCTAATGAACTTTTGCAACAAGCTGAGCAACTTCAAAGTGATGAGCAGCTAGATGACGATGATTTGGATTCTGTTGTGGGTGGTTCCCAGCGAGATTGGAGAACAATTGGAAATCTAATTAGTATCTTTAACCAAGGAATAGGACTTACTTAAGATAAATGTTTAAAACGAATGCTTCTTCCACATTCAGTATGCAAATCTAATAATTGTTTTGCAGTAGTGGGAAGTAGAGGAAAAAGGTAATGTTAACAATAAATACATTCTGATAGCATTCAATATTCATTATTTATGATTAAGCACAGTATGTAACGCAGAATCAATAATTAATCGATTCTCAACCAAACTATTTACAGTGTTTATCAAGCAATTGAGGTACAGCTTAACCTCACACCAATAAAGCTGTGCTTCATTTCCCCTCTCCCTTAACAGGCTACGGTATACACAGAAGTAATTAAAAGCATAACCATTTACTTTGATGATTTCTTTTTTGATTCTGATACTTTATAAGTATAAAGTGGATTTCCAACAAAATTGTTAGGGATATGGCAAATAAGGACAAACATATTTTCAGCTGCATACCCTGATTTATTATCATGAGATTTATCAATTTTTGAATACATACTTTTTAAATGTATTCCTAAATCATGTGGATTTTTAAATACATCGAAGAATAACTTATTTATTACTGATTTAACAAAAAAGTTCGTATGAGCTTTATTTGCTGTATCTGTACTTTTCACTTTTATCAAAGAATAGCTGTTGAGTAAGTCAAGTTTACCCGCTAAAATATCTTGAAATATTTCATCGATTAATAATTTTGTGATAAAGTCCATCAAAATTTGTTTTAAAGTAAATTGATTTCCTTTATTTTCTACAAAAGAAGATTGAATTAAATATTTCAGGTTCTCCATTAATGCTTGTTTCTGAACAGAAGGATACATATCTGAGAATAATTGAGCAATATGAACTGGTTTGCGATAAATTGCTAACCAGCGTAGAATGGATTTCGCTAAATTAGGTAATCTATTAAATTGCTGTTCTAGGAGATTGAAAATTTCATCAATTACTAAGGTTTCATGCTGAATAAATTCTTTTATATCTCCTTGAAATAATTCTTTGATTCCGACTGCTGCTATTTTGAGTGTTAAAGGATTTCCTGAATACTGTTCCACCAAAAATCTATATTCATTTTCGCTGTCACTATGACAACCTTTTAGCTGCAATAATTGCTGTCCAGCTTGAACGCTTAAACCTCTCAAATGCATACAGCGTACTGGTTTTTCACACTCCATTAAAGCAACTTCTTTTAACTTTTCGCGACTCGTTATTATTAAGCAACTCTGATGACGACATTCTCCTATACCTTTGAAGAAATCACCATAATTTTTAAAACCTGGTTTATAATCACCAATATTTTCGCCACCGTTGAGAATTGTTTCTACATTATCCAATATCAATAAACAGCGAAATTTGCGTAAGTAATCAAGTAGAAGAGAAATTTTTGCATCTGTAGTTTCACATAAATCTGCTACTTCTTTTTGACCAATACATTCCAATAAGTCACTCAAAATATCTTTCAATGGAGGTTCATTTTCTAGCGATCGCCAAATTAGGAAATCAAATTCACTTTGCATCCCTTCTGCTAGCTTCACAGATAAATAGGTTTTACCAATTCCCCCCATACCCAAAATGGCAATAATTCGGCAATTATCCACCTTAACCCACTGTCTGAGAATCGTTTGTTCCTGTTCCCGTCCATAAAAGATAGAAACATCAGGAGCTTTGTTCCAATCATGAGATTTACTGTTTATAGACTGTTCATTAATACTAGGTGGTAATACAGTCAGATTGGGTGAATTTGCAAATCCTGTTTGTTGTGTTGAAACTTCTGTGCTTTCGGTTATTTCTGTAACTGCTAAACCATACCCAGAAGAAGAGAAGCGATATATTAGACCAGCCCGTCTTTCAACTACACCTTTAAAAGTATTTTTTTTTACTTTCTCTCCAAAAACAGTAGAGAGTAATTGCCATAATTTTGGTCCGACATCTTGCTTCAAGTAGCTAGGTGAATAACCATTTTCTTTCGCAATGTGTTCGTAGCATTGACGCGAATCAGACCAAGTAGATTTAACCAAAAGTCTCTGCAAGTCATTCAAATGCATGCCTAACTTAGAAAAAACTAAGGCATCGGTAAATTTAATTGCTTCTTCTGCATTCATCGAATTACCCGCCTATGATAATAAGTTAAAGAAGAGAAACTTATTTGCTTCCCCGTATCACGGTTTCGAGCATCTATCCGTGAATCTTGTTTTAAATTACGGTAACATTTATACTTAATTTAATTTTAGCATTCTCCAAATATTTGTAATAAACATCTATCAAAATATATATTTTTTATAAATTGAGTAAACATATTTAATCTATTGAATTCAAGAGTATGCGGTAATATTTTGGAATATATTGTCGAACTTCACAAGACAACTTAAGAAAGTTAAGCTGTAAGTTAAGCAATTTTGTAGAATTTAGATGTATTCTCGTTAAAGATGGATATACGCTCGTATCTCATTCAATCTTTTTATGCTTAGGTAGGTGATGTGCCACAAACTTGTACAGTACTAAGGATTCAATTCGATGATGTACGTTGCCAAATTATGGAGAAAATCAAAATGCGGTAAGTAAAAAAACTTTGCATAATTGAAGTATACTAGGGGCAAATGCTATAGACTTTTCAAAGTATTAATGCATACCCTGATTTAGCTAAGTCTATTTTTGGATTGTATAAATTTTAAACAGTTCATTAATAAAATATAAATGTTAATTCAATGGAAAATTTTGCATGTTAATTATCAGTTAAACATCATAAAAATAAAGACAAATGAACTCTGGAAGCTTAATCAGCAATCGCTATAGAGTTGAAAGTTTTCTTGGTCAAGGTGGCTTTGGAAGAACATATCTAGTATCTGACATGCAGCGTTTTCGAGAAGCTTGCGTGTTAAAAGAGTTTGTACCTGGGAATCTAGAAAAAGACATTCTTCATAAATCTTATGAATTGTTTGAGCGAGAAGCTAGAGTTTTGTACAGCATAGACCATCCGCAAATTCCGAAATTTATTTCTTGGTTTAGAGAGCAAGAAAAGGTTTTTATCGTACAAGAGTATATTGAAGGTAAGACCTATTCTGAAACCTTGCGAGAGCGGCTTTCTCAAACAGGGAAGGCATTCTCAGAGGATGAGGTAACTCAATGGTTGTGGGATATGCTGCCAGTTTTAGACTATATCCACAAGCGTAATCTAATTCATCGAGATATTTCTTTAGAAAATGTAATGCTTTCAGCAAGTCAATTAAAACCCGTATTAATTGATTTCGGCTTAGTCAAAGAAAAAGTAAGCCGGATTTTGTCTGTAAATAGTTCTCAAGCAGCTGAAGCAGGTACTGTTGTAGGTAAATTCGGCTATGCTCCCCTCGAACAAATTCGTAGAGGTGAGTGTTATCCTTGTAGCGATATTTATACATTAGGTGTTTGCGCTCTCACGCTGTTGACTGGAAAAACGCCAAATTTATTATTAAACGAAAATTTCGATTGGAAATGGCGTTCTTACGTTAAAGTAAGCGATAGCTTGGCTAGTATACTGGATAAAATGCTAGCTGAAAAACCAGCAGACCGCTATCAGTCAGCGAGTGAAGTACTCGTAGAGTTAGAGTTTCCGAATGCTTCTTATACATCAAGCTCTGGAATTATTGCCACTAATTCAATAGCAACATTAGAGATTAACCTTGACCAAGGTAAGAGAGAACATGAGTTTAATAATGTTGTAGAAACAAATGATTTTAAATTGTTGGAGCAGCTAGCAAATAATTTTAGAGATAAAACGCAAACTCAAACATCTACAGTACCTCCCTTAAAAGTACAGGAATCTAGTGATATACCTGTTACCGGAAAACTTCCTTTGGATGATTCTAAGAAAACATCATTAATAAAATCACAGAATCAGTCACTAAAGTCTGAAGTTATAAATTCTTCTGAGCCTAAACCTTCGCAAAATTTAAAACAGCCTATCGAAATATCTAAACATTATATTGAGGAAAAACCCAAGAAAGCCCTTACTGTATTTGATAGAGTAAGGAACAGAATTTTGATTAGTCTTGGAATATTTGGTTTAAGTTTTGGAATAGGTGTATTTATGTCCGATGTCAGACTATCCGCTAATCAGGGAGAAGTTTTAAAAGACCTTAAATCGGTTTGTCCAGACATAATTTTACCATCTCAGCTACAACCTGAGCCGAAAACAGAAGGTATAAAAAAACCTGGAAACCGAACATATTATGGTTTTCCAGACAGAAATAATCTTACAGGTAAAGGAATGGTGGTTGAAAACTTAGGAAATGGCGATAAAAGACGATTTGACGGAAAAGTTAAAGATGGCTCTTTTAATGGTTGTGGAACCCAAAAAATTTCAAATCAGCAGTTTTATATTGGTCAATTCAGTAACGATCTTTATGATGGTTTTGGTATATTGAGGGATTTTAAGCAGAATGAAATAGTCATTGGCACTTTTAAGAGACACTACCCACAGAATCAAAACTGTCAGCGAAAAGACCCATCAGTATTATATGGATTTTGGCAAGATATAAAATCAGAAAAAAGCACTGAAATTGAAGTTTGGATTTGTGATTAATTTGGAGATGAACTGAATTTTCAGGTTTAAATATATCTAGCTAATACTATATTAATATTCGCGAGTAAATTACACCGGTAAAATATAGGTTTAAAATTGTTTTTTGTCAATTTATTATTCTTATCAAATATAGATGTATCTATATATTTAAATACTCTACGTCTGTTATCTTGTTATTGACTAAAAACTTGCTATAATTTCACACTAAATTTTAAATGAATAAACTATCAATAAGATTAATAATTATTTTTCCCAAAGCTTCCTTATTTGCATTTCTCGGTTTTTTAGTTTTTCAGCGACCATCTTTGGCTCAAGTTACTAATAGAAATTTAGTACCGACTTCCTTTAATTCATTACTCAACGAAAATTCGAGAAACCAAACACTTGAAAAAATTTCAATAAATGCACCTGTTTTACTAAGTCAAGACCAGCAACCCAATCAAAACCAGCAACAAAATCAAGACTCACAACCAAATCAAAACCAGCAACAAAATCAAGACTCACAACCAAATCAAAACCAGCAACAAAATCAAAACCAGCAACAAAATCTAAATCAACAGCAAAATCCAAACCAACAGCAAAATCCAAATCAAAACCAGCAACCAAACACCGGTCCAACAATAAAACCAATTCCTCCGACCAAACGTCCAGATAACTCTAATCAAG
>CAKZYM010000298.1 GCA_937884685.1 uncultured Calothrix sp. | reverse complement strand
ACAAATCGCTTTCAAAACCTGCAATAATTCAACAGCTTTCTGAGATTCTATCAAGTTTAATGATGGCATTAACTGATATGTGGGAGGATTTCCCTGTTGAATATACACAAATTGATATTCTCTTCCGTTTGTAGTCAAACCCCAAACTGATTCTTGATTTTTTAAACAATCATATGCATAAGTCAGCAGTTGCGGTAAGCCCTCAAATACATCAATACCGCTATTCTTTGATTCAACTACCAAAACCCAAAAATACGATTTAGCTGCATTCAACTTTGCTTTATTAACGGCTAAAATATCTAGCCTTCCGGTAACTTTTGTATCTTCGTCTTCAATAACTATATCTTGAATATTTTCTTCTAAAGCTATTTTTATCGGAGAACGATAAAAGCCAGCTAATCGCATTATTGGAAACACGGTTAATGCTTTTACTAATCCTTCTAAAACTTTACTTTCTATAATGTAATTATCAAAATCCGTACGAATTTGTAATATTTCTTGTCGCTCAAATTCGGTTAAAGGTTCTAAAGCTAATAATGATTGGAATGATTCATTATATTGCCTTTGATAGTTAAAAAGACGATGAATATCTCCTATTGATAAGTTTTTGCTCTGGAGAATTGTCATAGGTTTAATTTTAATTTATTTTAAATTTTTCTAATTGCCTTAGAATCAATTTCAAGGCTAATAAACAAAGTCTACTCAAGTAGACTAAAAAACTTACTCACTAATAATACCGTCACTTACAACATTATCCCAAGCTGCAATTTCAGCTTGATATTCTGAGTTTTGAGCATCCTCTTGTAAAGCCGTAATCATTTGTGATTCTAACTCACAGCGACGATGTTCTTTTAAAACTGCATTTATGTAGGTACTGCGATTGTCTTCAAGTTGAGAATCTATAAATTGCAAAATGTCATCTTCTAAAATAATTGTAATTTTCTGCATAATTCAAACTTTACCAATTACTAATCTAAATAAATAGGCTTCAACTGTATAACAGTTATTTTAACCATCAAGTATTTTCACTGAACAAAAAATCTTATTCCTAGACAATAATCGCTACAAAAACCCAAATCCAACATCAACTCTTAACCCAAAACCGCTATAACAGGAAAAGAAGGCTGTAGATGGGGCAAAAGTTCGATGGGATGGACACCATTAAGGGAACGTATTGACGAACTACCTTTGGTCATTGCTGGGCCAATTTTAAGACGCACTGAACCGGATTCTGTAACGGTCTGGGTGGCTTTAAAAGCAAGTCGTCATGTTACTTTAACAATATTTGATAAAAACCATAATTTTTTATTTGAAAGTACTAGAACTACGGCAAGAATTGGCATTAATTTACACGTTGTGGCGGTGACTGCTAATGCTTCATCAAATATACTTGTAAGTGGTGAAAATTATCTCTACGATTTACATTTTGGTAACGGAGAATTACTTAGTAGCCCCGGTATATTAACTGCGGTTGGTTCGCTTCAAGATATTAGCTATCCGCAATATACATTACCTTCTTTCGCTTTACCTCCTAGCGATTTAAAGGATTTACGCATCATTCATGGTTCTTGTCGCAAACCCCACGGTGAAAGTTTAGATGCGCTTGCTTCTTTGGATAAAATCATCAAAGAAGCTTTAGAAAAAGACTCGAAAAAAAGACCGCATCAACTGTTTTTAACTGGCGACCAAATCTATGCTGATGATGTCGCTGATGTATTACTTTTTATGTTGATGGATGCCAGCGAAAACCTTTTAGGATGGTCGGAAAAGTTTCCGGATGTGGAAAATTTAGAGGAATTAAATCCGGGAAGACGCAATAATTTAGCAACTAAAACTGCTGGATTAACGGCAAGTATTGGTAAGCTAAATAACTTGACTGATATTGCGAAAAGTCATTTATTTACTTTCGGGGAATATTTAGCGATGCATCTGTTTGCTTGGAGCGATGTATTGTGGGTTGAACCTGAATCTTTTCCCAATTTTACTGATATTAATTCGGAGCATTGGGAAGCTAAAAGTGATAAAAGAAAAGCTTATTCATGCGAAGTTGAATATATTAAAGAATTTTGGTCAACTCTCAAAAATGTCAGACGTGCTTTAGCGAATATTCCTACTTACATGATATTTGACGACCACGAAGTTACTGACGATTGGTATTTGAATATGGCTTGGTGTTCCCGCATTCTCGATAAGCCTTTGGGAAAGCGGATATTGCAAAATGGTATGCTGGCTAGTGCGATTTGTCAGGCTTGGGGTAATACACCGAAACAGTTTGAAAAAGGGACGAACGGTGAAGAATTACTCAAAGCTACTGTTGCTTGGTCTGTTGGTGGTGGTGAAAATAAGCTTTTTGAGGAACAGATTGCTTTACGAATTGGTTTACCAACTGTTGAAGATATTCAACATAATTTACAAAAGTTACCTCATTCGGATACAGCGTTAAATTGGCATTATATTGTTAACGGTCCCGGTTATGAAGTAATAGTACTCGATACTCGTACTTGGCGAGAATTTCCTGGTAAAGATTTTGATTTTCCGGCTTTAATTAGTAAGGAAGGTTACGAGGAACAATTATCAAAACAGGTGCGTGGAGATGATGTTAAAATTAGTTTTGTAATTTCTCCGGGTCCGTTTATCGGAGTACCATATATCGAAAATTTGCAAAAAATTGCTAAAGGTATTTATGAGAAAATTGGTAATGCTGCTTGGGGTTTTGATACGGAAGCTTGGGCTTTAGATAAAACTGCTTTTGAAAGAATGATTGCTAGATTAGCGTTAAGAGCATTACCTAATTCAAAAAGTCGTGTAGTATTTTTATCGGGGGATGTTCACTATAGTTTTGGAGCGCGTTTACAATACAGTGCAATACATCCTTTTGAAAGTTCTGAAGTTGTTAATTCGGAATTAATCATTGCTCAATTAACCAGCAGTTCGTTGAAAAATGAAGTCGGGGGAATCGGTGGAAGTCATTCCGCTCACAGACAAGGTTTTGTACCAATTCGCGTTAAAAGTGATTTACCAACAGCGGAAGTTTTGGGATGGGACAATAAACAAGAACAAGAAGTAACTATTGGTAATATGAGTCTTCTTGTCGAAGAATTATTTCAAAGCATTCCTTTAAAAATTAAAGATAATCCTGGAATAATTGATTTGGTGAAACAAAGAACTACTTTTCGGAATTTAGAAATTACTAAAAAACCAGAATGGTGGTATCGAATTGATTTTATCGCGTCAACAGACGAAGGATTAGAAAAACCAAAAATAGAAAATCAAGAAGCTATTTCTGTTGTTGCTCCATTTCCCGGAGAAAATCGCAAACTAGCTTTAGAAAAATATTTATCCATGGCGAGAAATTATAAAGAATATCTTAGCAAAAAAGGACACGGTACAGAAATTGTTGGTTTAAATAATATTGGTGAAATAACTTTTGAAATAATCGATGGTAAAGAAACAATTGTACAAACTTTATGGTGGAGATTGGAAAGTTGGGAAGATGGGAAGATGTTAGAACCTTTTCCTTTAACTAGATGTGAAATATCTTTGGAATTTGATGACGAACAGCATCCGATGAGTGATGT
>CAKZYM010000297.1 GCA_937884685.1 uncultured Calothrix sp. | reverse complement strand
AAGCAAATGCTCGATATAAATAAACGAAGATATATAGACGAATTATTGCTGAAAATAAATCATCCCAATTCATTGTAAAGCTTGGTAATCCTTCTCCATGCCATGCTTGTTTTTCTAAGCGCTGCAACCATTGAGCATTCATTGGTAGAAGCTGCACGCTTTGAGGACGGTATGATGCGCTAGATAAGGATTTGTTGTAAAAAAGAATTATTTGGTCAACTTTTGATAGTTGCCAATTTTCAATCATTAATAGTATAGACTGCACTGCTGGTGTTATCACCGTCACAGAGTTGGGTAAGGAAAATTGCGCGGATATTGGTTTTTTGGCTGCTTCTAAATAAGGAATTAGGCGATCGCCAACTGTTGAGATGATAATATTTTCTGGTTTTTCTGGTTTTTGGTTAATTTGTTCTATTGCGTAGGATGCAATCTGTTCGTTAAATTGACCGCATAAACCGTGGTCTGAACCAAATATAATTACAGCCAAGGTTTGAACTTTATTATGATTCGTGATACGGGGTGGGAGCATAACACCTTGTTCGCTGAAGTAGCGATGGCGAAGCAAAATTTGCAACCCCATTTCTACGGTACGGTTATAGTCTGCGAGGGCTTTTACTGCTGTCTCATATTGGCGAATGCTTACCATTGCCAATGCTTTCATGGTTTTGACAACAGATTGTAAGTCTTTGATACTATCAATTTCTGCCGTTAATGCTTCTAGGCTTTTCATAATTTTTTATTTCATCATTATCTAAATAGTCATTTAGAAAAAATCACTTTTTCTAAATTAGATTTTCCTCACAACTTCCTCATATTTATGGAGTAGTTTCTATTTGTAGTAATTGAGAAACTTCTATTTTGCTCTTGAAAATATGCTATCTCCATAACAATTATTTTTAATATTTATGGAGATACTCTTTGATAGAATTGTACCTTATATTTTGTGTCAATTCTATTAATCATAACCCTCTTGAATGGGTGTAATTTAAAGAGCAATAATCTCCTAGTTTCTTAAATTACTATCAGGGCTGAACTTAGCTTGTGTATACTGCTTTTGCAAGTTCCTTCCATTATTATAAGTGCAAAGAATATTTTTTTTAAATGCCTTGGCGGGGATTAATCGCGCTTCTAGCAATATGTTCTTTGCACTTATTTTTTTTATTAATTTAATTCACAGGGAACAGATAATAGGAAAAGAGAAAAAAGAAAAAAGAGGGACTGAAGAAGCAATTTGTAGTTAGTAGTTGCTATATTTACTATACCCAATGCCCCATTCCCTAGGGAGCATCCCAATTTTGAACAAATATTTTATCCGACACCCTGTAAGGGTGCGGCTACACAAACAAAGCCTACCTGCGTAGGCTAAAAGATTTCTTAGCCTACGCAGGTAGGCTTTGTAATATTAGCCCCAGGCTTCTAGCCTGTGGGCTTTTTGCGAATTTGGGATGCTCCCAATTCCCTATCCCCTACTCCCCAAATTTATTCAAAATATTACTCACTTTAGTCAACATTTCTTCTGCGGTATAAGGTTTGTGTAAAAACGCTTCAATCGGAATATTTTCTAAAACCTCCTGATTACCCGATGTAGAACCGCTCATCATAACAATTTTTGCTTTTGGATTAAGTTTCTTTAAAGTTTTAATCGCTTTCGTACCATCCATCAATGGCATCATCATGTCTATTAAAATAAGCTGAACTTTCTTAACATTTTGGGCGTATACAGCAAGTGCATCAATTCCATCGGTAGCCGTTAATACTTTATAACCATGCTTTTCTAAACATATTTTGGTAACGTCACGAATTACAGCTTCATCATCTACAACTAAAAAAGTTTCTCCATTACCTCT
>CAKZYM010000296.1 GCA_937884685.1 uncultured Calothrix sp. | reverse complement strand
ACGGTGACGGTAGCGCATTAGTTGAAGCTTCAGCAACTGGTAATTTAGAGATTGTTAATTTCTTGATTGAAGCAGGTGCAGATGTGAATTTAGGTTGGAAAACTGGATGTACTCCAATCGCGGATGCAGCTTATCAAGGACACTTCGCAGTAGTAGAGCGACTTTTAGCTGTGGGGGCTAATCCATTTCAACGTACCCACGATGAAGAATTTGACGATGCTTTAGATTACGCTCGACGGGGACAAGCTGAAGAAAATTATAAAGATAGAGATTATGCAGCGATTATCGAACTTTTAAGTCGTCAGCAGCATTAGATTTTCCCTCTATTTGGGGGTGTCGGTTCCCGTCCCCCAAACTACAATTTTCTTTATTCTCAATTCCAATTACCTAATTGATAACTGGTAGCGTCACAGTAAAAGTACTCCCAATTCCTTCCTGACTCTGAAGCGTAATTTCACCACCGTGAGCGTCTACGCATTTTTTGACAATTGCTAATCCTAAACCCGTACCCGCAATTTTTCCAACGTTAGAAGCTCGATGAAATGGTTCAAAAAGTTGTTCTTGTTCTGTTACTGGAATACCTATTCCCGAATCTTTAATGCGGAAAATTATCGCTAACTTTTGAAAAATTAAATCAAAAATAATTTGGCTATTTGATGGAGAATATTTAACGGCATTTCCTAATAAGTTAATTAGTATATGATGCAGTAATTTTTCGTCTCCTAAAAATTCATTACTATTTCCTTTAAAATTAAAAATTATATCTATATTCTTTTGAGAAGCAGTTAAGCGTATTTCTTTAACTATTGCATTGCAAAAATCAATCAAATCAATTCCGATTAATTCACAGTTGAGATTTCCAGAATCTGCTTTACCAATAAATGAAGCTTCATCTAATAGCAAAGACATACTTTTTATAGCAGAGCGAATCATTTGGTAGTGAGCAAGTTTTTTATCATCACTTAAATTATCGTCGCTATTTTTCAAAAATCCTGCTGCGAGTAAAATAGCATTTAGAGGATTGCGGATATCATGAGATAATATCGATACAAATTCGGACTTAAATTGATTAACTTCCTTGGCTTCAACTAATTGAGCAGTTCGTTCTTCAACTCTACTTTTTAAAGATTGATTGAGAGCGCGTAAGGTTTCTAAATACTGCTTACGCTCGATAGCATAGCGTAGAGAGCGTACAAGTAGCTGTGAATTTATCTGTCTTTTAACAAGATAATCTTGCGCTCCTTTACGTACTGCTTCTATAGCTAATTGCTCGTCGTTGATATTAGTTAATACGACAATCGGTAAACAAGGAGCGCGAGCCATTAAAGGTTTGAGCGATTCAAGTCCTTGACTATCTGGTAAAGTTAAATCTAATAAAATGATATTGTACAAACAGGGTATAGAAATATTTTCACCAATTGCATCAAGGGCTTCACTTAATCTTTTGACATGAACTAGATTAAACTCTTTAAAGGAGCCATCCTTCAAAAACTCTTGTAACAATCTAGCTTCCGCTAAATTATCTTCAATTAACAAGATGTTTATGGAGTCTGATGTCATTTGGATTTTAGATTTTAGATTTTGGATTTTGGATTGGGAGTTAGGAGTTAGGAATTAGGAGTTGTGAATTAGGAATTAGGAGTTAGGAGTTAGGAGTTAGGAGTTAGGAGTTAGGATTTTGGATTAGGAGTTAGGAATTAATTGATAACTGTTCACTGATAACTGTTAACTGTTCACTGATAACTGTTCACTGTTCGCTTGGTAAAGTTACTGTTTCTAACCAAAAGTCTTCTATTCTTTTAACTATTTTGAATAATTGACTAATGTTACGGGATTTGGTGATGTAACAGTTGACGTGTAGGTCGTAGCTTTGAAAAATATCGTCTTCATTTTGCGATGTTGTCAAAACTATGACGGGTATCCGTTTTAATTTGGAATCTGCTTTAATTTCTGCTAGTACTTCTCTCCCATCTTTTTTAGGTAAATTCAAATCTAAGAGAATTAAATCGGGGCGAGGTGCTGTATGATACTCGCCCTCTCGATTTAAAAAAGCCATAGCTTCTATCCCATCTCTAACGTTTAACATTTCATGAGATAAAGAGCTATTTTTGAAAGCTTCTTGGATTAGACGAACATCTGCTTTGTTATCCTCTACCAAAAAGATTATTTTGCGTTTTTCTTCCGTTTCTACGCTCACTTTCGCGTCCTTTCAATGGAATAGTAAAATTAAATGTTGAACCTTCACCTAATTGAGATTCTACCCAAATATTACCCCGGTGACATTCTGCGATTTTTTTACAGATGGCTAAACCCATTCCCGTCCCTGGATATTCGTCACGGGTATGTAATCTTTGGAATATCACGAAAATCCGTTCTTTAAATCGTGGTTCGATTCCAATTCCGTTATCTTTGACTGAAAATAGCCATTCTTCTTCTAAACGAGATACACCAATATGAATTTCTGGTGGTTTATCGCTGCGAAATTTGATTGCATTACCAATCAGGTTTTGAAATAGCTGCATCAGTTGAATGCTATCAGCCATAACTGTTGGTAACTCATCATAGGTAATGGTAGCACCAGTTTGTTCGATGCGTCTGCGAAGATTATTTAAGGCTTTTTCTAAAGCTTTTTCTACCGATATTGTTCCAAATTCGATACCTTCCATATCGACTTTAGAATATGCAAGTACATCGTCTATTAAGGTTTGCATTAAACTGACACCTCCGACGACATAACCAATAAATTCGCTAGCATCTTCATCGAGTGCATTTTGATAGCGCATTTCCAAAAGCTGGACGTAGTTTGCTACTTGATTTAAAGGTTCTTGTAAATCGTGAGAAGCAACATAAGCAAATTTTTTCAATTCAGCGTTAGAACGTTCTAAATCTGCTGCTAATAAAGCTAATTCTTCAGCTTGACGCAATACAATATTAACTATAGCTTTTCGTAATTCTAATGCTGCTTTAATTTCGACATATTTCCAAGGTAAAGAAGTTAAACGAACGGTTTGTTTCCATAACTCAAAAGATTTTCGCGGACATAGACGTAAATTTCCTTCTTCTTCGTTTACTTCAAATGCTTGATTGGGATTACCTCCCCAATTAACTGTTTGAATTACTTCCGGACGGAACCATAATACATAATTACTTTTACCAATTGGAATTGCTAATAAACCACTAGCAATATTTTTGAATTTCTCAGCTTCTGGATAAATCTCTGGAAGTGAATTCGTATAGAAAACTTCCTCATCAACATTTTTTTGCAACCAGGTGACTAAATTATTTAAGTCTTCTTCTTTGGGAGTTTCACCAATTAAAGTGTAATTACCGCTAAAACAAATTACTGCACCTTGAGCGCTAGTTAAATCTAATAAATTTGGTTCATGCTTGATTAAACCACTAATAAAATTATCATCTTGAGACATATAATCAATCAAACTAGACTGAATAGATGTCAGCTTCATGCGATAGTCGTAATCTTCGGTTTCTTCTCTTGTTGAAATTTCACTGAATATCATTCTTCCCAAAAATTCGCAAGCTTTCCGTAATTCATAGGAAACGAATTTCGGTGTTTTATGGTGACAAGCAATCAATCCCCAAAGTCTACCTTCTTTAATCAAAGAAATAGTTAAAGAAGCACCCACACCCATATTATGTAGATATTCGATGTGACAGGGGTAAGGACTTCTCAAAGTTGAATTGGTTAAATCAATTGGACGTTCTGTAATTGGATTTAATTGTGGAAATATATCTATAGATTCTTCGCTTGCATCCGGAATCAATCTAATTAAATTAGAAAGAAACATTTTTCTTGCAGGTTTGGGAATATCTGATTCTGGGAAATTCAAACCCAGGTAAGGCTCCATACTTTCAAGTTTATCTTCAGCAAGTACGCAACCGTGGTTATTTTCATTAAATTTATAAAGCATCACCCTATCAAATTCGGTGACTTTTCGTACTGTTTCTACAATTATTTGACAGTAATCCTGAAGACTGGCTGATGCTTGTAATTTATTGATAGAAGCTTTAGCTAGGTGATAAAAGCTGAGAAAAGGAATATTATTCTCTGAAATTGCCGGTTCTAATTCTAAAATTAAAATTCCTTCTGAATTACGATGGAATACTGCATCAAAAACAGCATATTCTTCTCTTTTTTTCTTGATCCAAATTTTTGTCGGATTGGTAAAATCAAGAGAATCTTCTGCTAAACGTGATTTAATTCTGACGATTTGATAAGGGTCTAATAAATCTTCTAAATTCTTTTCTAAAAGAGATTCTAGAGTAAAATCGAGAATATAAGCAGCATTACGGCTAACTTGTAATATATTTAGTTCGGGTTCTTGAATAACAAGCAACACACCATGATTTTGAATTTGATTGCCTAAATTAATAACTGGTTCTTTTAGACTGGTTAAATTCACATCATTTTGATTTGAATCTATTAACATAAACATTACTCCAATATTGTTTAAAGGGAATAGGGAATAGGAGAAAAATAAAATTTTAGTAAGTAATTTGGGTTATTTAAGAAAATAATTATTAGATGACACAGAAAATGGTAAATATTAATAAAAAATCAACATAGTAAGAATAAAATAATAAATAATTTTAGGACTTACGCAAAAGTAACGTGACTGCGTCATTACGAGCGATAGCGAAGTAATCGCAACAATCCTGCGATTGCTTCCCTACACTTCGTTTCGGTCGCAATGACAAATCTTCGTTGCGTAAGTCCTGAATTTAATACTGTATTTTAGAAACCCTATCAATATCCTATCAATATAACAAACTGATAGACATGTTGCTAATAAGAATTATCAAAAAATAGGCAGTTATTGAGATAGCAATAAACACTATAAAATTTAATTTTAAATAACAATCATTAACGAAAATTAAAAAATGATAATTTATATTGCTTTCTTTAATAAAACAATTAAAATTATCACACGAATATATTCTCGTACTATCAACGATAAAATAAATTATTTTATCTTTGATAGTAACTGATAACTGATAACTGGTCACTGATTTAAATCCAAGAACTAAACCACATCCGCAAATTATAAGCATCAGCGGAAAGAGGTAAACCTAAATATATTGGCATCCAGAAAATAAAGCCAAAAATAATTAGAAAAGTAACTGCAAGTCCAAAACTACGAAGTTCAACATGAGAACTAAGCAAACATTTGTCTATCAGCCAAGCTAAAGCCATAAATGCGAAAATTACAGCAGTCATATAATGATATATAAAAACGCAGCGATTTACTCCTACCCAAGGCAATAAATTAGCTGCATAATTAATTACTAAATATAAAGCAATTCCAGTATCAATGGAAAATGATGAATTAAAAGATAAACGCTTTTGTTGAATTGAAGGGATTATTATCTGCTTGAGTAAAACTGCAATAACTAACAACAAAAGAGCAGCAAAACTAAACCACCATAAAAAAGGATTGCCCATTGCATGAACATCATAAATCACTTTACCCGTATTTGATGGTACGGATGGGCCGGTAATTGGTACGGTTTCGTTCGGGTTTGATGCTGTTTGATAAAAATAAGCAATCGGACGACTTAATAACGGCCATTTATACCAAGCTGCACAGTAAGGATGTACGTTGGAAGTATTACCACCAAGACGACCATGAAAAGACAAAATTTGTTTATGTACCTCAATAAATCCGTATTTTGGATTTTGTAGAAGATGGGGTATCCAAGTTAAACTATATGTGATGACGGGGATTATTCCTAAATAAAATGCAGCGGTAAAAATTTTCAACTGACCTAATTTCTGTAGCGGTAATAGTGAAGGTTTCGCTATAGTTTTCTGAGGTAGAGCTAATGTCGCGGTAGATTGTCTCAATTCCTTGATAGAAACATAATTAGAACTATTTTCTAAAATACTTCTTGGGGTGGTTACTGCATTCTTATTATTGGCAAAATTTTGCTTTAACCAAGCAAGCATCCAGCTAAAATAGATGCCAATTAAAAAGAATAAACCATTCCACTTTGTAGCAATTGCTGCACCGAAACTAATTCCAGAAAGTATTAAATAAGACCGACGTTGTTTTTTTGTATTCTTTAAAGCGAGTAGTAAGAGCCATTGCCCCAATAATCCAAAAATAACTATATACTGATTAATTAAAGCGTAACGAGACTCAACCAAAAATATACCGTCGCAAGCTGTAAATAAACCAGCTAAAAAAGCAAAGCTTCGACGATAACTTAATTGATAAGCAATTCCAGCAACAATCAAAGGAATAAAAGCACCGAACAGTGCATTTATCCACCGATAACTCCAAGGAGAACGCGACACTCCTGTTAAAATATTTACGGTATCTTGCCAAAAAGGAAAATAGGAACTCAGCCACATTCCAATAGCAATAATATATTTTCCCAATGGTGGGTGACCGTCAAAAAATGAAGTTTGAGAAAGATAGTTTTGAGCAAACTTAGCGTAGTAGACCTCATCAAATACCAAAGTGTTAAATCGTCCCAGTCCCCAAAATCTTAAGGCAATTGAGAGCAGAAACACCCCTACCATGCCAATCTTAAACCAAGAAAAAGCCTTTTTTTGAGTCATCACTAAATTTGTCTAGCCGAAACCACTATGTCCCTACATTATTGAAGCGCATTTTTGATTTTTTTTCTTGAAATTCTAATTTGAATAATAAAAGATTTACCTGTTACACGCTAATTTTTGATACTCCCACCTTTAAAGAAACTGCGATTCAGGGAAAATGCATCTAAGTTCAAAAGGTGCGGGTACTCAGCATAATCCGTGGGACGGCGAAGATTCATTGTCATAAAAATTACTTTTACTAGATGCTCTTTTGTATTTATTCGGTGGAGTTAAAAATGAGGTGAAACGTATTATGAAATTTAATCCTGGTAAAAATATTTGATTCCTTTCATCTTAGTAAAACACGGTATCTAAGACAGTATAGATGTTGTTAACATCACAGCCGAAAATGTACTTTTATCTTCTGCTACGACTCAACAAATTACAGAGAATAGCAATGGCGATCGCACTGACTTCAAATATTTGCTGGTCAACGTTCAAGCAACAGATGATAATTTACTTTCGGGTAGTGGCTTACAAGGTGACACTCAAGCTGAAGTAATTAATTCACGAGATATCACCAACAAGTCAAAGCCACCTTTACCCTACACAGCGAAACCGCTGACGACAACTTCGTCGGTTTCTACAAAGTTGAAGATGCTCAAGGAACTATTTTCGATGGGATATGAAAACCACGGGTTCCTGATGAGGAGAGTTAAGAGAAATTGTTACTAAACCAACGCATACCAGGAGTTGAATTGAAGGTAGGTAATAATCAATCAGTAACTATCGAAATCTCGCAAACATTAATATCTCTTAATATACATCCTTATCAATATCTCTGAGCAATATATATACAAGCACCCATCCTAAGAGGACGGGAAAAATAACTATCAAAGTGCGTGGGTCTGAAAATATAATTTCCATTTTTATGAATTATTATGGCCGTGACCGTTTCCGGTAACATGTATCAACTCATCAATATTCTCACTACTTATACGATAAGCTGCTCCGAAACCAATTACAAATAATCCTTTATAGGGAGTTAATTTAAAAAACCGAAAATCTGGTAAGCTACGCAAAGCGCCAATAATATCTCCAAAACGTTCTGCAAATTTATCTGCAATTAACGCCCATTCTGGATTATCTTTTTCGACTAAACTAGCAGTACAATCATAAGTCAAACGACGACGTGCGAATATTTGTTTAGTTTCTTTTTCATCTTCAACGAACATAGCGCTCGCTTTTCCATTTGCATGAAGATTATTAGTATGAACTGACATTCCACTTACGAAAACGTAGAAATTCTTCTCTTCATCCATTACAAATGGGGTATAACTAACATTGGGATTACCTTCCGAATCGACAGTAGCCAACATTAAGCTTTCTACTAAATCGGTAAAAGTCTGATATTGTTTTTTTGCTTCTTCAATACTCATAATAAATACAGCCTAGGATAGCTTAATTAATTTAACTTTCTGTGCATTGTTTCCAATTCTTGAAAATTATTGTAGACAAATTCAACAACAATATATGTATACTAAAATATAAATATTATTCAATATTGAATTAGTATTTTGATTTTAATTAAAAACGTATTTTATAAAACAACAAAATTGCTATGTGCAATTGTGAATTTCCTATACTAAAAACTCCTCGCTTACTCTTAAGAGCCGTTAATCATTCAGATGCAAAATCGGTGCATCGCAATCTAGCAGATTTTGACACAGTTTTATATTCCAACACAGAAGAACCACCAAGTCTAGAAAAAGTTTACAAGATAGTTGATATTTGGAAAGGAAACTTTAAACAGCAGCGAGGAATTCGCTGGGGAATAACAGTAAGAAAACAGAATATAGTTATCGGTTCCTGTGGATATAAAAACATCAACAAGAAACATCGACGAGCGGAGGTTGGTTATGAAATACGTGGAGAGTATAGACGAAAAGGATTAATGAGTGAAGCACTCAATGCAGTGATTCAATATGGCTTTGAAGTGATAAAGCTCAATCGCGTAGAAGCAACGGTAAATTATGATAACTTACCTTCAATATTACTGTTGAATAAATTAGGATTTTCTGAAGAAGTAATACTTCGAGAATGCGAGTTTGGGCAAGATAATGTAATTGACCTAAAAATATTCTCACTGCTGCAAAAAGATTTCTTAAGTTTAGGTCAAAAATAAATTTAGTAAATCAAATTTATTCCACAATATTTATGCTATTTACTTCAATATTTGTTTCAACTTATTAGTAGTTTCTTCAATTTTACCAATACTACCAGGATTGACTAATCCATGGTAATCAAAGACATAAACTTGTTCATTCTGAGCCGCTTTAAGTTTATTCCAAAAAGACTTTGATTTTAACTGATTAATAACTCCGGCTCTTGATGGGTCAACTACTAATAGTATTTCTGGATTTTGTTGAACTATTTTCTCTTCAGAAAGCGTCACGTAACCTTGTCCGATTGAATCACCTTGTAAATCGGCTGTTAAATTATTAGCATTGAATTTCTTTAATAAATCTCCAGTCCAGCTATTTTTATTAGGGGATAAAGCTGGTTGACTGCTAACTAATACTAAAATCGAATCTGATTGTTCTGGAATATCTTTTAATAATGAATCGAATTTTGCTAATAAAGGTGCTGGGTCTGTATTTGTAGCTGAGGCTAAATCTTTTATCTGTTTAATTACAGCATCCCAGCTATTTGTTTGGCTAGCTAAAGTCGTAATTCCCAACTCTTTTAATTTTTTCAAAGTTGAATCGTGAAATCCCACAGCACCAATCACTAAATCTGGTTTGAGAGCAACTATTTTTTCTATATTCGGAGGTGTTCTTCCTTCACTGACTGCTGGTAATTCTTTAAATCGCTCATCTTTTCTGAGCAATCTACTACCGGGAACAGCAACTAATTTATCTGCATCAAGTCTATGGATAATATCTGCTGATAATGATGTTAAAGCAACAACTCTTTTCGCGTTTTCAATTTGAGGTTTATCAGCTTGATTTTCTTTTACTTGAGTTACAGCAGTTGAACTAGAAGTATTTTCTGAGTTTTGATTATTTTCTGGAGTTGTTGAATTACAAGCTATTAAAAGTAAATTTAATAAAATAGCAATTGTGCGGATTTTGAAAGGCTTGGACATGATTTTAATCATAGTATGTAATTTTAATGTCATTATAATTTTGAATACATTTATAAGAATAGTAGGGTGTTAGCAAAGAATAATACACCATTATCAAAACTTTGATGCATTATTAGCCAAATTGCTTTTAACACCCTACAGGACTCTATCCCCTCGTTATCAAGACATTGCATTGCAACGTCTATATACTTAACTCAAACCTGCTTCCGTTCAATGCTACAAGTTAAAATACAACTTTCAAGCCGACGGTAGCGTTGAAACCAGGTAATGTCCGACGTGCAATATCAGAAGAAGTATTTGTCAATCCTCTAACATCTTGCCAGTTCCAATATTTCTCATCGAGCAGATTAAATAAACCTACATTCAAAGTCACTTTGTCGCTGAATTTATAGTATCCCAACAAGTCTACAGTAAAGTAGCTATCAGGAATAAATAAATCAGTTCCAGTCTGAGCAGCACGGTCATTAGCTGCAACAAACGTAGTCACTAATTCGCTACCCCAACGGTCTTCTGGTGCGCGATAACGCAATCCAGCTACAGCTTTGAAGGGTTCTACAGTATCCAAAGGTTGGTCATTCTCAAAGTCGTTTCCTTCAGTCCAAGCTAGACTACCGATTAAACTCAGACCATCTTTACCGGGACTAAAACGGTATTCAGCTTTAGCTTCTACACCATAAGTTTCAGCACCTTCTAGGTTTTGAGATTGAAATTGTCTAAAACCGCTAGCAGTCGTTCCCACATTCTTCGTACCAATGAAGTTGTCGAAACGGTTATAAAATCCAGTCAAACCGAAATCTAACTGAGAATAACTACCCTTAAGACCAATTTCGTAACTGTCGCTGGTTTCTGGTTTTAAATTATTGTTGGGAAGAACTGTATAGCGAAATGCGAAGTTAGTAAAAGCAATATTCGCATCATCGTAGGGAGGACTGCGGAAACCACGAGCATATTGAGCATATGCTGATAATTCTGGGGTTACTTTGTAGACCAAACCTAGTTTAGGAGAAATCGCTGATGCATCAAAATCTTCTACATCATAATTATCGATGTTGATATTTTGAAAATCCTGGTCGGGATTCGCTGTCAATTTGTAGTAATCAAAGCTCAATCCAGGAATTAGAGTTAGACGATTATCAGCTAATTCAATTTCATCCTGTACGTAAAGACGAAATCTCAAAGTTTCTGTATCGGGGAAAGTTTTGTTGGGATAGAGTTCACCACCGATATTCTTACTTATTGCTCCCGTACTTAAATCTGTCTCTGTCTTGTCTCTGGGTCTAGTAGTGTCGGTGTTGAATAATTCAAAACCGTAAACTAAGCGATGGTTTATATTACCTGTTTGAAAATTACTCTCAAACTGAGCATCTCCACCAAATACATTCTGTTCAAAGCTATTTATATCCTCTCGAATAGTTGTAGCAACAGGACCTCTACCACGGAAGCTGTTTGATTCTTCGTTAGCTTCAGCATCCTGATAATAAACCTGCCATCTAAATTTTTGTAGCCAGCTATTATCGGGATTATCGTATTCCTGTCCTAAACTAACGCGATAACGTTGCTTTTCATTGTTAGCAGAATTATCAAAAATGGTAGTACCGCGAGATGTTCCCAAAGTACTAAGTAAATTAGTATCAACATTGCTGCTGAATCTTTCTCCCGTCAACTTAAAAGTATTGCTGTCGTTTGGTTTGTAAACCAGCTTACCAATAAAGTTTAAGTCGCTTCTGTCTTGGGGGGCAGCAACAGCGGTACCGTAGTTCTTAAACTCAGAACCAGTAGTACGAGTCAAAGCTGCTGAAGCTTGAAGTTTTCCATCTTCGCTTTCCGCTGCCACAATCGCGGTAAACTTACGACTATCATCGGTGCTGTCATAGGTATATTTAGCGCTACCATATACAGGCCCATCTGTATCAAACAGATAGTCTTCAGGGTCTTTAGTAATAAAGGAAACCGCACCACCAAGAGCATCACTACCGTAAAGAGTAGAAGCAGGACCTCTAATAATTTCTGCTCTTTTGAGAGTATCTAAATCAAAATAGTCACGGGAACGACTGAAGTAGTTATCAGGTTGACGAATTCCATCGACTTGAATCAAGACTCGATTTCCACCGATACCCCGAATCGTAAAATCTTGATTTCCTCGAGTTCTATTTTTACCTACAGAAACTCCCGGTTCGTAACGAATTAAATCGCTTAATTCATTAACTAACTGTCTCTCAACATCCTCTGATTCGATGACAGTGATATTACCAGGAGTATCTTTTACCGGACGTTCGCTTCTCGTCCCCGTAACGGTAATTTCAATATCAGCTTCTTCAGTGTCTTCCGCTTGTTCGTCCGTTTCTGCTTGCGCTATTTTAGCTTCGTTCTTTTGTTGCGGTTCCTTGAGTAAATCTTCAGCGCTAGTGCTAAACTGTTCTATCTCCTCTAAATTTTTAATTTCGGGTGATGCAGACTCAGCCAGCGTTGCAGGTATAATTCCCAGATTCAACAACACCAAGTTGAATAGCAATACGTTCAAATATTTAAGGTTCATTTTTGAAGACCATTAGGTGAGAATAGTTACAAACTTTTCAGCCACAGTCACCCGTCAATCGATTTAAGTTAGCCGAGTCTATCCGTAGGAAACACTTAGTTTTATTTCATAGTCACAACAGCATTGCTTGAAACTATTCACAATAAATATCCAAAATCCAAAATCTATCTTGGAAAGTTTCGGAGAATCTGCACCTTGAAGAAGAGCAAAATATAAACTCATCCGGTCATGCTTTTGCAATAGGGATGTATAAATATTTGCATTAATAGTATGATGAATATACTTTAGAGTTATTGAACTTATTTGTCAATAACTGCTATAAACAAACAAAACATTTGTAAAAAATAAAAAAAACTTGTAAATTCAGCAGCAGTGAATTTACAAGTTTATTATCTAATCAACGAGTTAACATCACTAATCGTCAATTAAAATCATCTGCAAAATAGGAATATGCAAATACTGATGTTTCTAAACATTTCACAAAACGCAAACAATCGGTGTGAGCTGATGAGGTCTACGTGCTTAATGCTGTTATTAACATATCCTGATTCATAAGAATATAGAATAATTGATATAGTTTGTCAATAAATTTTGTGCTTAATCCATTTGCACTACTTATTTTCTCTCTTGCTTCCATATTTTTATCTAGCCATATTG
>CAKZYM010000295.1 GCA_937884685.1 uncultured Calothrix sp. | reverse complement strand
CAATGTTTCCGATTCTTATTGATGCTATTATCAATAGTCCAACAGCATTATAGGAATTACATCGTGTAATATACTATTGGTAGGCTGGCGAAAGTAATTAAAACTATTATTATTACTCCTTTAAAGCTTGATAACTCGTTGTTTTTTTGTAGTACGTGACTTGTAATTTTGCAGAAATTTGATTGAATTAACAAAATTTATCTGACCCTGATTTACATTGCTTAATCTTAGATAATTATCTATTTGATTCGGGAAGGTAAATAGTGAGATAATAAAAGTTTTTGTAAATTCAGATAAAGCAGATTTTTGAGAAAGATGTAAATTCAATTAATTTTCCAGACGAATAGAAGCAACTATTTGTCCGTGGTCGGATTTCCATTCTTTGGTATCTTCGTCGCTCAAAGTTTCGTCAATTAAATGGTCGTTGAGAACCGAAACATAGGTAACTTCACTAATGCGATTGCGATTAGTGGAAACAAATTCTTCACTAACTAAAATGTGGTCTAAACTATCTTAGTAACCATTGTAAATATGGCTGTAATAAAAATCGCCATAGCTTTGTCGTGCTTGAATATCTTTAACGCTGTAAAGTAAAACGTCCCAGATTTTTTCTTAGTCTCAAATTTAAGCTTTTCCCAGGGAGGTTGACCAGTAATCATTTTTGTCGTGACAGATAAATTACCATCGTTTAAATCTCCTAAAACGATTACAGGATGCTGGCGATTGTTGAGTTTATCTATGAATCTATCCCACTAATAAAATTTTATTAATCCAGATGTGGATAGTAGCCAAGTCGATTAAGGAGTTAAAATAAATATTTTGACGTTGCCACCTAACTAGATTATTACCCTTCTGAATCTAGATAGAAGTACAATCCCTTTCATGTTTGAAACAAATTTTTTCATTGTGGATTGATTTTTACATGATTTAATTAGAAATACTACCATAGGGTTTAATAAAATTAACCAGAAATTATATTAGTCTCCAATATCTCAAAAATCTACAATCAACCTAGTTTTTATCAAGAAGGAACGCAGTAGATTTTTCCTCATGGAAAATAATATCAGTCCTACCTGGAATTCCTAATTGAATGTGAAACTATTTTTTCTCTTTACCTAAAACTAATGTTTCTTGATAGGTTTATTTACGCCGTACTGTAATAGTTAAATAAAAACTTCCAGACTTTTACAAAGAGCGCTTCATTTTTTCAAGTGTGATATTCATTTCTATAGCCTTTAGCTTCAAATAATTCACAGTGCAAGCAAGATTTATCAAAGAGTCTTCTACAGTAGAATTTAACTCAGTTTCGTTGTATTTCTTTTCTAAGGGAGGAATTGATTTAATATTATGAAGTTGTTTGTTAGACATGTTACTAATTTCCAACTATGTAAAGTTAACTTTTTTTAGGAGCTTTTTTCAATACCTTAGTTTTTTAACTTGCATAAACTCTTGGAAAATCATATACAAAACGGTACATTTTTTCCTAGCTTTGCTGTTTAACTATTTGGATATTATTAGTTAAGTGGTGAATATTGATTAGCAAGTGTTGATTGTTGATAAATGGATACAAGAATTTGTTAAGTTTTACTCCTTAGATTATATTCCTTGTCTTGATAACTTGATTCATCGTTAGGTAATTGATGCTTTTATGATTCTCTATGGAGAGAAGGTAGCTAGAATAGCTGCTCTCAATCAAAATAATTACTGGTGTTAGTTATTTAAGTAAGAAAATAGCTCGAAGATTTATAATCATGTAATTGCGTTAACTTTATACCTCTGCAAGAGGCACAAAGCTAAGCAATAGTAGGGATTTCTATTTTTGTTACTACTTTGAATGAGTGTTACTTCCATCGAAATGGCAGTAGTCTCATTGGCAAAGAAAATTTAATTCACCTTTATCTGAAACATTGATTGCATCTTAGCAGTAGGGTAACCATAAAATCATACAGAAAAGTGTATGTTTATTTTTTCAAGACTTTTGAAGATAACCTTCAGCACTTTAAGCATTGATTGGCCATCAACTACAGTTGCTAATTGATTAATTATTGGGAAGCTGTAACTTTTACTAAATGGCTAGAAATCATTAATAATAATGCGAAACTAACCATTTGCTTATAGTACGGAGTAGTTTATTTTTACTCTCGCGACCAAAAACTAACTAAATATTCTCCAAACAATAATTAATACTTTACTTTTCTAGTTCAGGAATTTTATCAAAACCTACGCGCAGGTAAAACTAAAGCACAAGCTCTACAGCAAGCTCAAATAGCATTAATTCGTAACGGAAATAACAAATCTGAAATACGAGAAGAATACAGCAAACCTTACTATTGGTCACCGTTTATTATGATTGGTAATTGGCTATGATGTGCTAATCAACAATAATTAATCACAAAACAGCATATTTATTAATAAATTTATAGCTCAATCAATTAGCATCAACAAATTAATAAAGATGCACCTAAAAATTTACTAAAACATAAGCAGCTTATCCTTTCAGTCTTTTTTTTACTAATTATTTTGCGATACTGCAAGGGTTTGCTTATCCATTTTCTGATTTATTACTGTTTATTTTGTGGAGATATCCTTTAAACTATTAATTTGCTGCTGAATATACTGCTTTTCAGTCTCTATCTTGCTTTTTTTAACTTTCTATAAACTAAAATAAGGTCATTAATAAGACTTTGATAAAGCTGTTCAGATATGCTTTGGTCGGAAATATTAAAAACTTCCTCTAAAGCTTCATACCATAAATCATTACGAGCGTACATATATGCTTTTTTACTAATGCTTTTAGCGTTAGTAATTTGCGTTTCTAATTCCTTTGACTTCTTTGTTACCTCAAACTCTGCTTTCTGGGTAAAAAAGCTACCATCAGAACAGGGGATTGATACCTGCCATAAATATTGTTTACCCCGCTTCAAAGCTTTACTTCGGGAAAGTTTAAAACTATTGGTTCCTTGTTTGATTTGAGATTTTTTTAGTCGTGCAATCTCAATAGTTCTACTAATTTTATTATCAGCACCGAATTCGTAAACGTGAACTTCTATCTCTTCCGGTTTAGGTGTAAACCAAATTAGAGTCGGATTTAAAGAAGCCGTTTTTCCTACAAAAGTATGAGGTGCTAGAACGGTTAAAGGGTTCCTTTTATCCCCAGGACAACCTCTTGAACCTCCTACTCTGGTGCTTTCCTTTGGAGGTCTTCTTTTCTGGGGTACATACTTAGCAGAAGCTATAGCAGGTAAGAATGTTAGTCCGCTAAATAACAGCACACTTAGCAATCTGTAATTGACTGATTTAACTAGTATCGGATATATTTTACGCATCATGATATTAGCAATTAGTGTATTTTACAGTAAACCATAGAAATAAATTATACTCCAAACTTACTCAACAGTACTTTGGAAATATAATCAATTTAAGTAATATTGTATGTATAAAATGTTACTGTTGTGGACATCAAATGCTAATTTTTTGTTAAAGGCCAACTAATCTCGCATAAAGTGCCTTTTGGGAGAATAGACCTTCTTATAAATTTACCTGATAGCTTATTAGCTAAAGCCTTAGATTGTTTTGTTCCTTTACTAACCTCTAATGATTTTATACCGCAGCCATTGTCTTTAATGCTTAGAGAGTAGCATCCTTGATTAATTTTTCCAACTACTTGGATGCGTTTAACACCTTGTGCATGTTTTCCTACATTACATAAGGATTCTTCAAGAAATTGGCATAGTTCTCGTTTAAATCCAATGCTCAGGTATTTATCATCCACTGGCTCAAAAGAGCGGGTTTTGACTTTAATATCACTAAAATATTTTAAATCATCTCTTTGTAAAGTACTGCTAAATACTTCATAGAAAAGTTCATTAACTGGTTTGCTTAAATCCAAACTTAAACCACTACCTAAACGCAAAACTTCCTCGCTATTCAAAGCCTCTTTTTTCAAAAAGTCACCAATTTCTCGAATTTCACGATTGAGTCTTTCTAGCTGTAAAATAATTTTTTCTTGGGGTATATTTTGCGTGCGAATATTACTTAAAGCATTAGCTAGTGTTTGTAAAGGTCCATTATGGATTACTGTAAATGTATATTCGATAGTATATTGTCGCTCATTAATTTTAGATTTTAGAGCTTGGTCGTGTTGGTAAAAAGCAAAAGCACTTAGTCCAACAGCATTAGTTCCTACAATTACTAAAATTGGTGCTACAGGAATCCACAATCCCAACCATATTAATGATAAATAAGCAATTGCAATTAAACAAATACTACTAGCACTAACAGCGAATAAATTTTTCCATAATGATTGTGTTAATCGACCTATGATAATCGGAATTAAGCCCCAAGTAATTATCCATGCATATTCCCATTGCTCAGACCAAGTTCTTAATAATGCTCTTCGATTTAGAACTGCATTTATTATTTGACTGGTTGCTTGAGCATGATACTCTACTCCATAGATTTTTCCATTAAGCTCCAATCCAGAAATAGCGGAAGTATTAAAAAAGTCTTGTACACTAGTTGCAGTCATTCCAATCAGGATTATTTTATCTTCTAACCACATTCGATTAAATTTATTATTTTTTATATCGTGAAGTGATAAAAACCGAAATCTTTGTCTTCCATTCCGAAAATTCATTAGCATTTGAATTCCACCATCATCTGTTTTTATATAACCACCAGAATTTGATTCAAAAATAGGAATTTCCGTAGCTCCAAATCTTATACCATCAGGATTTTGTATACCATTTTCTATATTTATATTTATAGAAGATAAATAAGCTTCTGCTAAATGTAAAGATAAAGAAAATTTCACATTCTGAAAATTTTCAGGGTCATTGCTTAACAGTAAATATCGTCGGTACTTCCCATCCTTATCTGCAATAATATCTACAAAACCAACTTTTTCTGGAGATAAAGCAGGGGGAGGAGCAATTCTATCTGGTTCCAAAAACTTTTCAATTCCAATAATATTTTGACTTTCTTTGAGTACTTTTAGTAACTCTTTACTACCAGGTTCTACTGATACGTTTTTAAATATATCAAGACCAATTACCCTAGGTTTATAACTCTGTATTTTTTTTATTAGTGCTGCAATTTCTCTATCTGGTACTGGATATCTCCCTACTTTCTGTATATCTTTTTCATTAATACCGACAATAATAACTTTTTCTTCTGTAGTTTCGGAAGGACGTATCCTCAAAAAAGTATCAAGTAGCATCCATTCCCAAAATTGGAACCCACCAAGTAAACGTATAATTATAATAATCAGAATAAGGGTTAACCCAGGAATTGCAGCCCTACGCCAGATAGGTATTTCATATTTGGTAATACGGTTAATCTTACGTAGCATTTAAATTACCTTTAAAATCCAACCGTTATCTTTATAGTTATGAATTAGTTAACTAAAAATATAAAGTTTTTTAGCAAAAATGAATAGTTAACATATTATCAATTATATAAATTGATAGTCACGGTAATCTTGATATATTTTTTAAATTAAGCCTAAAATGTATCATAGAATAGTCAATCAATTAAACCTTCTTTTCTTGCTAAAATTTCGGTTTGAATCCGCATATTTTTTCCTTCTTCTCTACAATTGTCAGGATAAACATTTAAAGCATCTTGTATTTTTGTCCAATATGCACGTATTGTACGTTCGTGTAAGTGCATTTTTTCTGCAATTACTTTATCTTGCAATCCTTCCTCAAACGCTAGACTTAAAACTTCTAGCCATTCAGGTTTCAACTCTAGTCCAACTTTAATATCTTTTGTATAAGTTGCTCCCTGTATGGCTAAGTTAATTCTATTCAACATATCTTCTTCGGATAGTCCTTTGTCAGCAATGACAAAACCTCCTTGATGCTCGTCTATTTCATACTTAATTCTTACCAAAGCTTTTATATAACTACTTTGCACCATGAAGTTATAACTGGGATATTTTTTTAACAAATCCTTGATTAACTGAATTCCCGTTTCTATATTAGCCGTTATTCCATGCTTCTCTGGTATTGATAAATCTAATATGATGAGTTTAAAAAAATTTAATTCATCTTGATGCTTTTCTATTTCATTAAGAGTCTCTTCTGCTGTTTTTGCTATATAAACCTCCATATCTGGATATTGATTTTGCAAGATATTTAATATTCCAGAGATAATTAGATGATGGTCATCAACTATGAGAAATTTAAACATTGATTATTAATATTTTCAAATCTAATTAGTTAAAAATATGACAAGCTTCGTCATTAGTGGATAATGTAAATTCTTTCAGAATTCACACCTTTGCCTCATTCTATAAAATATTTAGATAGAAAAACATACAGAAAAGTGTATGTTTTTATTTCCGTACCGCAATGAAAACAGTACATAAGCACTGGTTTAAATCAAGATTTGTTTATAAGACTTACGCTACTGGCATATTTTTCTCGTAGAGGTGGCTTTACTTTTAAGTTTAAGTTTCCCTACCAAGGCTAAAAGCTTTTCGCAAAGCCTTTGACCACTATAATCCTTCAATTTTACTAGGTGAAGTGGAAGCTTTTGTTGATGCTTATGCTCTGGGTTCGGAAATCAAAGAATTGCAGAAATCATATGCCAGGGATAAATTAAAGTCTTAAACCCTTATTTTATAGTTATTTGAGCTTATCTTAGTGCCATTCAACCATAATGATTAACTTATTGAGGTAAAGGATGGAAAAAAGTACCATATTGCAATCCAGGGAAAAAGTAATTCAATGCAACGAAAATTATAAACAAAATAATTACTGCTAAAGTCGCAACAACTGGAACGCTGGAAAGATATTTAAAGAAATAACGTGACTCCATGATTAATTTTCCTTTTTAAATGATTGGTTTATTTGTGTCGTATCGTACTAGCGAATAGAAATCGGAATTTCATCATCTTTAGCAACTAATTCCCCACTCAACAATTCTTTAACAGCTAACATTGGCCACATCAAAGCCTTGACCATACAACTAACGAACAGCGCTAAATCAATAAACAATTCCTTTTCTTCTCCTGCACCTTCTTTTGTTATTGCTATTAAGTAAGAGCGTCCGCTCCAACCTATCCAACCTGCAATATATAAAAACATCGCAATCGGAACCACTACATCAAATGCAAGATTTAAACGGTCAAGAACTAAATGTGGTAAACCATCTTCCCCACAGAGTAGCCGAGAATAAGCCTGAAATGGTTTAGTAGTGTAATAACTCTCAGGTGCATTTTGCATCCGTTCTATAAATGCAGGAGAATCTTTACAAGGTATAAGCGTAGTATTTTCTGCTAACGCAACAGGAACAAAATTCATCCACAGATAACTTGCTAGTATTAATGCGAAAAATAATCTTTTCATAGCTTTATCAATCAATTTTGGATTTTAGATTTTAGATTTTGGATGTTTACAGAGCAGGGAAATAAATTTCTATTTTCTCCCTGCTCCCCCATTCCCCATTACCAATTCCCAATTCCCAACTCTCTAATTAAACTGTTTGCTTTTTCCGAGTAGTGACATCACCAACTTTCTGGAAAACACCAAACTCAACTTGTTCGTCTAAATCTGGGTCAATTCCAGCAAAGACATCCCGATACAAGGTGCGAGAACCATGCCAAATATGTCCGAAGAACCACAGCAAACCCCAAACTGTATGAGCAAAAGCGAACCATCCACGGGTACTTGTGCGAAATATCCCATCGGAATTTAGAGTTGCGCTATCAAATTCAAAAATTTCACCCAGTTGAGCTTGACGAGCAAAAGGTTTAACATCAATTGGGTCTGTAAATGTTTGACCGTCGAGTTGACCACCGTAGAAGCTGACAGTTGTACCGGTCTGCTCAAAGCTCAATTTGGATTCTGCTCTTCTAAAAGGTATATCTGCACGGTCAACATTAT
>CAKZYM010000294.1 GCA_937884685.1 uncultured Calothrix sp. | reverse complement strand
AAATTACACAAGGTAACTTAAGCAAGTTAAGGCGCAATTTAAGACAATATTTGAAATATAATATTTGAAATATCTATAAATATAATAGAAAGACCCACCAAGAATTACAAATCCAGATGGGTCTACAGAAAAACGCTAGAATAAACCTTGCCGAATTACCTTCAGTAATTACTAATCCTCGAAATAAGGAGCTATTGTTGCATCTATCTCCTCGTCGTCTGGTAGCCAGTAACTCGCTATAAATTCTCGACCATTGCTGACTCTACCGGGTAACGTCAACATTTGGATATCTGAGCGGTTGGTTTGGACACCGAAATTAACTAGTGTTAATAAACTGTCAAGGTTTAAATTCGTATCGATATTATCTTTAATTGTACCGATAATTACCGGAGAGCGGGCTAATGTTGTAGGATTCAAAGCTTGTTCTATCAAAGCTTGCATAACTAATTGCTGTCGTTCGATACGTCCAATATCTCCTCTACCGTCGTTACGAAATCTAAGTAATTGTAATGCTTTATCACCGTCGAGATGTTGCTCTCCGGCTTTCAAATTAATATATAAATGTTGGGAATCATCTTGATATTTTAAGTCTTTGGGAACGTTAACCGTCACACCTCCTAAAGCATCGATAAGTTTACCAACTCCCAAAACATTAATCCGAACGAAACCATGTATATCTATATCTCCTAACAGATTACTAACGCTTTTAGCACTCAAATAAGCACCACCCAAGCGGTTAGCGGAATTAATTTTTCTTAAACCATAACCTTCTATTTCCGTGCGGGTATCTCTAGGAATAGAAAGCATATTTACTTTGTTACTTATTGGGTCAAATCGAATTAATAATATTACGTCGGAAAGTCCATCAAAAGAATTTACTTGGGGTAAATATCCTAAATCTTTTGTATCTTCCGATGCATTTTTGGTATCGGTCGGAAGTACGCTCATTCCCATTACCAAAATGTTAACGGGATGATTTAGCTCTAAAAATTGTCCTCTACCAATCGCAGTGTCTCCAAAAAAACCCGCTTCTTCCGGACTGAGATTAGCTTGTTTGAACGGCTTACTATTAAGCAAAAAACTAAATAGACCTCCAGCAACGGCAGATACTATGGCAACTTTAACCATGTTTCCCCAGAATCCCCGCGAGCTTTTGGGTTGAGTCTTTTTGTTGCTAGCACTGTTTGTTTGGGGATTTTCCTTATGAATCAATTCCTTAGATTTTTCCATAAATGAAATAGGGGGTGAGTAACTCAAATTTCCGCTCGTTAATAAATTACGGATTATTTTTTAATCGCGCATTTTTTATAACTACAATTCGGTTACTGCTAATTGCGTAAAATATTACGGTAATGTCTCTAAATATTCATGAGTATAAATATCTAATTAAGGGAATAGGGGATGGTTCATTGATAATTGGTAATTGTCAAAATTGAGCATTTATCAAAATTTCTGCAGCAGCTTTCAAGTTACTCTCAAACCCACTCAATCCAAATAACCGTCGGTGCGAAAATGCTCCATCTATCAATAATAATAAGTATTTTCCTAACTGTGACCCATTGGGAACACCTGCATTTTCCGCAAGTTTAATTAAACGTTGAAGCATTTCTTTTTTATGAACTATCGCTACTTGATGTCCGGGATAGTCTAGTTGAGGAAATTCACTGGTAGTTATCAAAAACGGACAACCATAGCATTCTGGTTTTACTAACAGTTCATCTATCCATCCTAATACTGATAATAATTGTTTTCTCCCATCGTCAGGATACTTGCTCACAGCAATATCAAAGTATTCCCAAAAAAGTTGATTACGTTCTTCTAAAAATGCGACAACTAAGTCATCTTTAGATGAAAAATATCGGTAAAGCGTGGTTTTAGCAACCCCAGATTCAGCAATTATTCTATCCACTCCTACTGCTTGAATCCCGTACTGGTAAAACAATTGGCTCGCGACCCTTAATATACGTTCTCGCGCTGAACCATCGGCTTTTCTTGGCATCTCTTTAGAACAAATCAACTATTGACATGATACAGACCTGTCTGTTATTTTCCAAAATGTATTACGATACAGACCTGTCTGTTTTTATTTCAATTAACTATCAATTAAATTAAAATTAATTTAATTCAGGAGTGTAGAACAATGAGAATCGGAATTATCGGTAGTGGTAATATGGGTCGTTCTTTAGGTATTCTTTGGGCAGAACAAGGGCATCAAGTATACTTTGGTTCTCGCACTAAAGAAAAGGGTGAAGCTGTTGCTGATTTAGCTGGAAATAGCACTCAAGGTGGAACTAACGATGAAGCGGCAGCTTTTGCAGAGGTGCTGCTTTACACTATTCGTGGCGTGAATCCAGGGGAAGTGATTTCCAATATAGAAATACTGTCGGGAAAGGTTTTGATTGATTGCAATAATTTTGAGATTCCCGAAGGTTTTGCTTATCCTTCGATAGAGCAATCTTTGGCTGAAAAATTAGCTTCGGAAGTTCCAAAAGCTAAGGTAGTGAAAGCATTTAACACCATGGCTCAAGAAGTATTTGAGCTTGCACCGACACCGTTAAAAGATTACAACGTTTCTTGCTTTGTCGCAGGAGATGACGAAGAAGCAAGAAACATAGTAATGAAAATTGCAGAAGATATTGGATTTAACCCAGTTGATTGTGGTGGTTTAAGAAATGCGCGTTTATTGGAAGGGATGGGCAATTTTATTCGATTTATGATAATCGGTCAGAAATTAGGCTCTTACGCAACCGTTTCGGTAAATATGCTTCCTACCGCACAGCAGCAGCGTTTGGGAGGAAGACAATCTTAATCTAATTAGGTGAGTTAGTTGCTTTAAGATGAAAGTCAAATATCTTCTGAATTGATAAGATAAATTGGCTTATTTTGAGGTTATTACTAAGTATCGCGACACTCTTGATTGACTTCCATCTTCAGATACTTAAACAGAGAACCACAGGCAACGCGAGTCCTTGCGGCTGCACTGCTCCATAGTTTGAAAGCGACATCTTCTAGAGTTTCTCCATCAACTTCGAGTAGAAGAGAAATTACGCTGATTCTACCGAAAGACCAGAATAAACCTGCTTCAATCAGATAAGGTTCGTTGGTTTCTGAGTGGATGCGGAAATCGTATAAAGAGAAATCGCGACAACCTAAAGCAATGTGTGCCCGTTTTGCAGCATCTGCAAGTTTCTCGAACAATTCTGGGGTGACATCAGCAGGACAAGCTCTTTTAGAAGCGGTACCTCTAGTTTGTAGTAGAGTTCCATCGGGTAGAGATTCGAGCTTATCCCCTGCGGTTCTGATAGGTTGTTCCTCTGACATGAAATACTCGACTGTAGACGGAACGCATAACTTACCATCGCGCTCTACAACAGCGACACGCAATTCTCTTCCGGGAATGTAATCTTCAATTAACAGGGTCTGGTCGTATTCAAATCCAACTCGCAATGCTTCAGCAATTTCCTCTTCATTACGAACCAAGGTTACACCCAAAGAATTATCTTCCGAGTTTGGCTTAACGATGAATGGGGGTTTCATCGTTAAGATATCACCTTGGCGGAATTGTTGAGCTTTAGCGACTCTGACACCGGATGCGGATACAACGCTTCTTGCTTGAGCTTTATTGGTCGCAAGGGAAGTACAGTGGGATGGTGAGCCTACGACAGGTAAGCCAATCACATCCTCAAAAAACGACCGAAAACTGGTCATTCCGAGGGAACAGAACATATGGGGAACAACTACATCAAGAGTCGGTAACTGAGAAATCATCTCTTGAAGTGACATTTTTTCTGATAATTCATCTAGAGATGCTCCCAACTGCCAAAACCCATCGGGATGTACGACTGCATAGTGGCTTTTCACACCAGCAGGTTGCACTACTTCCTTCACGTACATAATTGAAAGGTTGTAGTAGAACTTGGATACGCGAGAACCCGCGAGGTGTAATACTCGCAATTTGGATGTTGCAATCGAAGTTGAAAATGAAGATGATTTTTGAATTTGTTGCATATGTTGTGAGGACACATAACTTAACACTAATTACATTAATATCATGTTGTCGTCCCGAAGTCCCCATTCTAGGGGGAATAGTCTGTCTGGATATGGGGTTATCTATGATAATTTATTGCAAAAATATTGCAAAAACTTCTTTTCTAAGCTTTTTTGACCGATAATCGCGCTATTTTTGCTGCACGATTTTTAAGAGAATATTTTCGATAATAATTCGACAATCGAGTAAATCCGCTCTCGTTTTTTTTTACAAGTAGTAAGTAATAAACAGCAAGTAGTAAGTAGTAAATAATACCATGCATTTTCAAGTAGAGGATTCGGCGGAATGATAAATTTGGTTTTTATTCGTCTTTAAAAGACGAGGTCTCATCCCATGTTTCGGGCTAAAAATTAATCAGTTGAGTAATTTATACTGCTTATTTAAATCCCAATTCATCCGTCATATTAGCTATTATATTGTTCGTTTCTTTTACTAAAGAATAATAAACCGAAGAAAATTGATAAAGTCACAAGATGAAAAATTATCATACTCCAGAGTAACTGTTGTTGTTCTGCATTAAATGCATACCATTTAGGGAAAACAAGGTACAAAATTAATTGGGAAACTGCACTCAAAAAGAAACCAATTATCCCCCAGCGAGTTTTTAACCATAAACCAACAAAAGTTAAACTTCCTAAAATCCCATAGGAAATATCACCAACCTGCCAACTCAAAGGTGATTCTCTAAAGGGTATTTCCCCAAATCCTAGTAAATTGGCACAATGAACGGTTGCACCATACAAGTAGAATAGTGCAAGAATTTTGAGGTATATTCTCATATTTGGCTTATGTCGAGATTCAAAAATTAAATTTATTAACATTTTGCTTGTACCTATCAATATATATATTCTGAAGTGAAAAGACAGTTTTAATTTAATAAATATACTGCAAGTTATGTTATTAATTATAAAAGATATTTAAAATCAGTTAATTGTTATTATTTAAATACTTAGACCAATTCTGTATGAGGCTGCGCTAAATCACCCGCAGCCTAGAAGGCTGGGGCTATAACAACAAAGCCTACCTGCGTAGGCTAAATTAGGCGCATCTTTTATACAAATTAAATGCGTAACAGTTTAATCCTATAATTTATGACCTTAACGAAGCAATCTTAATTGCAACTGAGAACTGATTTACAGGTCAATAAGACCTCTGTAGAAAACAGAGGTTTGGCTAATTATAAAGTTATAAATTATCGATTTACCTCTATTTTTCACCAGCGATACAGATAAATTGCTCTTTAGGTTCAGAATTCATAATCCACTTGATATTCTTAAATCCTACATCTTGCATCAAATATTTTACCTCTTCGTTATCGTAAACCTCAAAACCATGCTTCGGGAGAGTTGTTTTTTGCAGAAATTCTTTGCAATTAAAGCAAATAACTAATGACCCTTTTTCTTCGAGAATTTGATGTAGTTGGGTTAAAGTTTGCTTGACATCCGACCAGAAATAAATAGTATTAACCGTGCAGATTTTAGTAAATTTATGGTCAAAACATTCTTTGTCTACTGTACTGCTACATTTTAGTTCTAACTTGCCTCTTTTGATATCGGAAGCAAAACGCTTTCGACAAAAATCAACCATTTCCGGAGAAATATCTATACCAGCAACAGTTTTTACTCCTGGTTTTTTAAGAATATTCTTTAGTAAATAACCTCCACCAAAACCTAATTCTAAAACATGCTCATCTGCGGATTCTAAGTTCAACATTCTCAGCGCAAGTTTATTCATACCAGCATTATCTCTATTTAATGCTCTAGAAATAATTTGCTTACCAAACCATCCTGAAGGCTGACGAAGCTGCGATGCGAGGAATTTACTAATCATTGTTTTGGAGAACCCAGCTATTTTTGACCACGATAAAAAAATCTACTGTTACTTGCAGATTAAATTTAGGAAACACACTAATTCTTGGTG
>CAKZYM010000293.1 GCA_937884685.1 uncultured Calothrix sp. | reverse complement strand
GAATTAATTTAAGATTAATAACTACTCACTGTTGACTGTTGACTGTTGACTGTTCCCTACTCCCTAAAAAAAAGAGCGAACCGTATTACGATTCACCCTTCTTGATGATTCTATTTTAAGCTGTTTGGAGTAACAATTTTGATAAGAATTAGATATTGTCTCTTGTATCTTGGATTTCGACTCTTGGAGCTTGGGTTTTATATAAGTCAACTTCCTTCTGATTCATTTCTAAATCAGTTTTAATCATCACTTCCTCTTTATTTGCTGAAGGAGAGTTATCTTTAGCTGCATTCTTTACGGATTTTGCAGCATCATTTGCAGAAGACTTGATATTTTCACCTGCTTTCTTCGCAGAATCAGCAGCGTCTTTTACAGAAGACTTGATATTTTCACCTGCTCTCTTCGCAGAATCAGCAGCGTTTTGTGCAGAAGATTTTAGCTCTGTACCTGCTTTCTTCGCAGAATTTCTTGCTTCATCAACCGCACCTTTTACGGAACCTGCTGCATCTTTCACAGCGGGTTTTACATCTTCTTTTACTTCATTCACCGCACCTTTGACGGAGCTAGCGGTATCTTTCACAGCGGGTTTAACTTCTTCAACCGCTTCCTGAACTGAATTAGATACGCTTCTCATTGCAGGTTTTGCTTCCTCAGCAGCACCTTTCAAAGAATTTGCAGCGCTCTTGATAGCTGGTTTTGTTTCTTCAACAGTGCTTTGTACCGAATTAGAGATATTTCTCACAGCAGGTCTTACTTCTTCAGATACACCTTTTACTGCGTCTACAACAGCGGGTTTAGATTCTTGAACTGTTTGCTTAACAGATTCAGCGGTATCGATAACAGCAGGTTTAGCTTGCTCAACCGTATCCTTAACTTCTTCTACCACACCTTTAACAGCAGGCTTAACTTCCTGTGCTGTATCTTCTACTGCATGACCTACAGTATCGATTGCGCTATTTGCATGGTCAGCTACGGTTTCAGCAGCACTAACAACACCATCCACAGTTTTATCAACAGCTTCAGAAGTACCTTTACCAGCCATAGCACCTGCAGCAGCACCTGCTACAGTACCAATAATTCCTTTTTTAGAACCTAGTAAACCACCAATTGCTGCTCCAGCGATTGCAGCACCGATTCCACTAGATTCTGACTTCTCTTGCTGTTCTTGTTCTAAATCTTTGATTTCTTCTTGGTTATTCAAAGGTTGATTCTCTGGATTCATATATAAATACCTCAAAAAATTAAATGACTAGCTGAATTACTAAGTAAAAATAATTGCAATTCATCAAACAGTATTAATTTAACAATTGAGATTTACAAATCACACCAACTTACGAGAGACATTGTGAAATTACTTATTCTGTCATAAGTTGTAGATTTTATTAAGCTTTTGACTCGAAAGAAATACTCAGGCGATATTTTTTTGATTTTCAAATACTATTATTAAAAGCTTATTTCTAGATTTATAGATAAAAACAATATTGTTATTTCATACCCATTATGTTAATAAACAAATATATAACAGGGAACAGTAATAGAGAAAGAATTAGAAATCTGTTCTGTAATTAACTTTCTCTATTTTTACTAGGAATAAATCAAATTGGGAATTGGGAATTGGTAATTAGGAATATTGGGGAGCATCGCAATGTTTCACGAAGCCCGCAGGCTAGAAGCCTGGGGCTACAATTACAAAGCCCACCTGCGTGGGCTAATAATTCTCTTTTAGCCCACGCAGGTGGGCTTTGTAGATGTAGCCGCACCCTTACAGGGTGTCGGCAAATGTTCGTTGAAATTGAGATGCTACTATTCCCAATCCCCAATTCCCCAACTAATTAATCCGGTAAACTAGCAAATACAGCTTCAACAACCTTCTTTGCTTTCTTATCCAACAAATTCCATTCCACATCACCAGTTTCATCTAGTAAACTAGTATCAATATCAACTGCGTCATCACTTAGGGTGTAATCAACAAAACATACCTGATAACATAACTCCCATAAATCCACATTTACTTGCTGCTCTTGACGCTGCAAGCACAAATGATATCCTGGATGGGGCGTTGGTAGTTTGGCCAATGTTTCTCTTATTTGCTCTGCGTCTTCGGGTGTTGCGGTTTCGAGTTCTTGCACCATTTGAGTGACTATCGCTTTTGTTTCCTCGCTCGTACCAGCAGCCCAAGTCAGCACATCATGATAAGTTCCTTTCCAGGAAGAATTGTCAAGTAGCTTGCGAACGTTATCCACAACGCGAATAAATGTTGGTTGCATCAGTAATTCTGCTTGGTTCCAGGCTACTGAGTTTGTTATTTTAGGTGGCATTGTTATTAAGTAAAATTGTTGAAATCAATAATGACAATGTGTAGAAGATAAAATACTGTGATTTTAACGCGAATCTTTTTTGTCAAGATAACGGATATCGTCGCAGTATATATGGAAATATTTAGTACGTCCCTTCGGGGTTGGGTGTTAACAATGGGGAGTGAATATGTTAGGCAAGCTACTAGACTACCGCTATCGAATAATCAAGGTTTTGGCAACGGGTGGGTTCGGTGAAAATTATATTGCTGAGGATACCAAAAGACCTGGTAATCCGATTTGTGTTGTAAAACATCTTAAACCTACTAGCACTGAGTCCAAAGTTTTTGATACCGCTAAACGTTTATTTCAAAGTGAAGCCGAAACTCTAGAAAAGTTGGGAAATCATGACCAAATACCTAGATTGTTGGCTTATTTTGTTGAAAATCAAAATTTTTATTTAGTACAAGAATTTATCGAAGGACATCCTCTGACTGATGAATTAGTTCCGGGAGAACGCTGGAATGAAAGTCAAGTCGTTCAGATGTTAATTTCAGTTCTATCTATTTTAGAATTTGTTCACAGTCAAGGTGTAATTCATCGAGATATTAAACCTGATAACATAATCAGAAGGTATAGTGATGGCAAATTAGTTTTAGTTGATTTTGGCGCTGTCAAGCAGTTAAGGGCTTCTTACGGTCAAGGTGCGTTTCACGGCATGGAAAGCCCTTCTGCGACCGTAGCAATAGGCACTCCTGGCTATATGCCAACCGAACAAGGACAAGGTAGACCGCGCCATAACAGCGATATTTATTCCTTGGGAATTATTGCAATTCAGGCACTTACCGGAGTTGCACCGATGGATTTACAGGAAGACCCCTATACCGGAGAACTAATCTGGCAAAATTTAGTCCCTGTAAGCCGCGAATTGGGAGATGTGCTGAACACAATGGTGCGCTACCACTTTAAAGAGCGCTACCAGAACGCCAGCGATGCGCTATACGCAATAAACACATTCTCCCATGATTTGACACCCCAACCATTTCCACAACTGCGTAGTCAATCGAATTCTTCCCCACATTCTCGCGTAGTAACTGTTGCTGTCGCACCTTCCCATCCGCGTCAGCCAACCCAAGCAGTTATCCAAAATCAAGTTCCTCGCGGTTCAAACGGTCCCGATTTTTTACAAATATTAATTTTATTAGGTCTAGCTGGTGGTGCTGCTTTTGCAACTCCATCTATAGTTAAAAATGTAAACAATTTTGCAAATAACTTTACTGGTGCGACGGCTCAAGCTAACTGTACGGCAACGGTTGCAGCTAACTCTAACGTTCGTTCCGAGCCTAGTACTAATACTAGAAACAATATTGTTCAAAAAGTCTCTAAAGATACAAAATTTCTAGTAACTGGTAAAAGAACAAAAAAAGGTTGGGTAGAACTCAAAATTAAATCTGGAGATTCCGCTTGGGCACATTCCAACGTAATAACGAATGGGCAAGAATGGGTTACCTGTTTGCGAGACCAAAGTATTGCGGTTAAAACCGTTGATGGTAGCGGATTGATTGCGACACCAGAGCCAATTATTAAAAACGAAGATAATATCAAGCCAGTTCAAAATGCTCAAAAAGACGACGAAGCAGTAGAAAAAGCCAAAGAAAAATACGAATCCGGAGACTTTGAAGGTGCGATAGCTATTTTAGAAACCCTTGCTCCTAATAATAAAAACGTTAAAGAAGCACGGGAATTAATGACTCAATGGCAAAAAGATTGGGGTAAAGCAGAAGGATTTTTCAGCGATGTAAACACGGCGATTTCCGAAGGTAAATGGGAAAAAGTTCAGGAATATCGAGAAAATCCGGAGAAATTACCCGATACTGAATATTGGCGAAAAAAAGTTGAACCCTTATTTCAACAAGCTGCTGAAAATGCCAAAAAAAGTTTACCTCAAATAAAAACAGCAGAAGCTGAAGAAGTTGAGGAAAAGGATAATTAGAGTTAGGAGTTAGGAGTTAGGAGTTGGGAATTAAAATATTCTTATATTCTTATTTTTTCCTTTTTATCTTTTATTTAGAAAATGTCAATCATCATTACGAACAATTAACCAGAAAAAATCTCTAAAAATTGAGATTTATAGATGTTTGTATTATTTGTAGGGTGCGTTACGACTTTAGTAAGGCCGCACCGAAATTTTTATATAATGGCACGTTGCGCTCCGCTAACAACACACCCTACGAACTAAACCTTTAACCTTTACCTTTGACCTATTAATTATTTGCTGGTGGTACTGGTACCTCTGGTTGTTGTGGTTCTACTGGTGGTTGATTATTGTTATCTAACGTATTCGGACCATCGCGTAGCAAGTCAGCATCATAAAAATAAACGCGACCGCAATATTGAGTTGGACTAGAACAGGTTGCTTCAATCGCGACATTATTCACATTGTTAACATCAACCGATACATTTTCTGCTCTTGTTGGTGCTACAGTAATAGTTTCTGATGCTCTTCCGTCCAAGAAAAGCTGAATCCGGACGCTGGGACTATTTTGATTATTGTCGCGCATTCCAAAACCTAAATTTAAAGTTTGAAATACAGTCTGAGGAACGTTTTCTTGTGGCTGAATATTACAAGTTAAAGCAGCCGAACGATAACCAGGACCTAAATAAAATTCACTACTGTAAACCGCTCTACCAATAGAAACATTACGTTTCTGTCTGCGAGCGCTACCAATTCCGCTTTTAACACACCTTGCTTTTAACAAAGAAGTCGGACGAACTTTTTTTTGCTTTTGAGCAGTTGCTTCACCCAAAGGAAACAGAGCGGGTAATATTATTGCAATTGGTAGAAGAACCGAACTGATTAATTTCTTTTTTAGCATTGACATTCAAAAATAAATTTCATTCAAAGCAAGTGAAAGTCAAAATTATGATACCCAATCCTACGGTACTTTTCTGTATTTCAAAATTAGAAATTAGTAACTGGGGATTGAGAATTGGTAATTAGGGATTGGTAATTGGTAATTGGTAATTGCTAATTGATGATCCACACCCTTTGGGTGAAAATTGATATATCTTCGCTGTGCGATAGTATACCAAATCAAAGTTAATTTTAATTTTTATTATCTCCCCATCTCCCCCCTCCGCATCCTCTGCATCCTCCGCACCCTCCGCACCCTCTGCATCCTCCGCTCCCTCCGCTCCCTCCGCATCCTCCGCTCCCTCCGCACCCTCCGCAT
>CAKZYM010000292.1 GCA_937884685.1 uncultured Calothrix sp. | reverse complement strand
ATCCTAATCGCTAAATTTATATCTAAAATTTATTATCTTAGTACATTAGTACCATGTAATCAGTTAGCAGTCAACAGTTATCAGTTATCAGTGACCAGCAGTTGAGGGTTATGAGTTAAATTATCTTCCCCTTCTCTCTTATATCCCCATCCTTTTTCAACTCAATCGCAAACACGGGCATTTTTGTAAATATCCGTCAGCTTTACGCTGTGCTTCTGGATTATCTAGATGTGCTGGAGTTGGACGAACAATACCGTTAAATAAATCATCTAGTCCGTAGGGTGTGAGAAATTCCCATTCTCCTTTACTATTTAAACGCACACCTATAGCAGCTGTGGTGTGCAGCCAGTTTTTGATACCGTCTTCAGTACTAGTGTAAGTTTTTCTACCGGAGCGCCATCTTGCAAAACTTGCTTGATTTTTTATATCAAATAGATAATCTGGAAATAAATTAGTTAAAGTTGTTTTCGCAGCTAATTCTTGATTTCTATCTCCTGTTTCGTCAAAAAAAGCAATATCAAAATCATTGATAAACAGTTGACAGTTTTCCCCAAATATAGAATGCCAAACTGTATTTCTTAAAGCACCTCCAGCTAACCACCAATTGGGAAGGTTGAGTTGGGATATTGCTGGTAATACAGTCCCGACAGGAGAATCAGCCAAAATATTTTGCAACTGATTTAAATTGCTCATAAGAAAATATATATCTGATTCATATTTATTTGTCAGAGTATATCAGTTGAGTGACACTTGTTAATGGAATCGGATACATTGGCATAAAAAAATATTAGTTACACAAACACAAAAGACGTTGCCCTGCAACGTCTTTACATTTATATTTGTTCAAGTAAGTTACTACACTAAACGAAAAATGAATGGATAGCGGTAAGGTTCGTCTGGTGAGCCTAAAATTTGAACAATGGCAACAATTGGCATAACAAAGCTGATTAAACCTAAAACCATTAGGAGTGGGATACCGATTAAAACTACAGTCAGTATTGCAGCGATTAATCCGTATATATAAAGATTAATGTGAAAATTCAAGGATTCTCTAGCGTTAGCCTTTACAACTGAATCTTGTGTAGTAAATAAAATTGCAATGGGTATCGCAATCGCTATAACCATAGAGCTAAAAAATATGGCTCCATGACATACTGCTGACAATAATTTTCGTTGGTCTGCGCTTTCCATATGAAAAAATATTTCTAGAATTACTATACATATCTACAATAATAATCCTACTAATTTCGCAATAAAGTTTGAGTTAAAACCCCGAACATATATGTGTAAATTTCAATTAACTGTTACATATAATTACACAATTATTTTGATTTATTTTGCCTGTATTTAAAACTATAAACCTGTAGTTTATTAAATCAAGATAAAATATTGCTTATTAATTCTTAACTCCTAACTCCTAACTATTCCTATCTCTTAAATTGTATGAAAATTATTTTCATCCAGAGAATTAGTCTCAAATCCTTCAAGAGTTGCTAATACTTTATCTCCAAATAAAATATCATTACCTGAAAAAGATAAATCCTTGAACAGAAGATTGTTAAAGGTTATGATTCTGTCACCTTCTCCTAAATTAAAATCGGTAATTATATCTTTCATGGAACTATTACCATCAAGATAGAAATTATCCGCTCCGATACCCCCAGTTATTGTATCTGCACCAGCACCACCATTCAGAAAGTCATTTCCTTCACCACCAATTAAAATATCTTGATGATCTCCTCCTAAAAGACCGTCATTTCCAATACCTCCGTCTAACTTATTTTTACCGTTACCACTTTCTAGAAAATCATTACCCTCTTCACCAAAAAGCTTATCTGCTCCTTTACCACCTTTAAGAATATCGTCTCCAGCGTTACCGAAGAGTTCATCTTTTCCTTTACCACCTTTAAGGATATCGTCTCCACTAAAACCTTTAAGAGTATCATCACCCTTTAATCCGCGAATTATATCCTTGATATCGCTTCCTTCTAAATTGTCATCCTCATTACTACCGTCGATATTATTAGGAATAGCTACAGTCACTAAACCAATATCGTTATCACCTTGATTATCGCTAACAGTGTATTCAAAACTAGCGCTTCCGCTAAAACCTTTATTTGGAGTGAAAATTATTGTGTCGTCGCTCAAATCATCCATAGTACCGTTATCATTCAAAGTTACAGTACCATCGACAGCATTGTTAACAGCACTAATAGTTAGAGAATCACCATCTGAATCGGTATCGTTAGCAAGTAAATTGGTGACGGGAATCGTAATAACAGTATTTTGATAAGCCCTGACAATATCATCATTAGCTAAAGGAGGATTATTAGACTTTGGAGCGGTTTCAATTATCAGAGTCGGTTGACTGATAGAAACTGTTTCTTCTGATATACCCCCGTGTTCTTAATCACGCAAACCTATTCCATCAAAGGGTTTGTCGTTTTTGACTAAGTTTTGTACAAAATCTGTCACCTCGAAAGAGAGTTGCTGTCCAACAGATGGTTCGCTGGTATCTTCCGTATCTAAAAGTATTCCTGTCTCAAAATCAGAAGCATCAGCAACTCCATTCCCAGAGTATCCAAATGCACCTATGATATCAGGATTATCGCCGAACATAGCGCCCAATCCACCTACTTCTAAGCCAGTTATTTTGACATCGAATCTAGCATTGCTAATAGTCTCTCCTTCGGGAATTGTGAATTCATCAATATTAAATTCTGCAAATTCTGCTGCTTCACCACTGCTACCAAGGATTATAGTAAAAAAATTACCAGGGAAAACGCTATCTCCGGTTCCGTCAAATTCACCATCAAACCCACCATCTATAACCTCGAAAGTTATTTCCGGTTCAAATGAAAAAGTATTTGTCATAAAGCCCCCCTGAAAACCGAAAGTTTATAATAAACAGTTTTGATAAAGCATTCAACTGTGTAGCTTTAACTTTAGTAGTATGGAAGGAGACGTTTTATGGTGAAGATTGTTCTTCTCATTACTAATTAGTACTCAAAAAATCTAATGAATTTCATAAATAAATTTGATGTCCTTCTACTTGATGTAGGTCACACTTTTATGTTCGGAGGCTATCGGTTTTCACCTAATGAAGATTTTGCAGCAACTTATCGTAGTGTGAATGGGAATTTGTTGACCGATGAACTGGTGAATAATATTGTATTTACAGTTGCTAGAAGAATTAAGGCTGATGGGAAAAATCCAACTTTTTACGAGCGTTTACCTTCAGTCATTAGTTATTTACAGAAACATTCTCAAGCAAAAGATTTACCAGCGAGTGAATTAAATTTATTAGAGCAAGTTTTTGCTAATCATGAAGTTGGAGTAATATCTCAATCTTATGTTGAAGTTTTGCATAAATTACGAAAAACTCATCGTTTGGGTATTATCTCCAATATATGGTCTACAAAAAATATATTTATCAAAGAATTTGATAGAGTTGGGATTCGCGATTTATTTGAGATAATTGTATTTTCATCAGATTTCGGCTGGATTAAGCCATCAACTAAATTATTTAATCAAGCAATTGAACACTTTGATGTTGAGCGTGAAAAAATAGTTTATATTGGCGACCATATTATGCGTGATGTTGGTGGTGCAAAAACAGCAGGGTTATCTACTATTTGGATAAATCCACGCAGAAAGCAATTGAATGAAACTATGACAGTTCCCGATTTAATTATTAAAAATTTACAAGAATTGATTTAGTTAATATAAGAATTATTATGAAAGCTACATTTGGTGCTGGTTGTTTTTGGGGAGTTGAAGCAGCTTTTCGTCGGTTGAATGGTATAAACTCTACTTCAGTAGGATATATGGGAGGATATTTTGATAATCCCTGTTATCTTGATGTGCTTTCTCGAATCACAGGACATGCTGAAGTTGCACAAGTTGAATACGACCCAGATATTATTAGTTATGAACAGTTATTAGAAGTATTTTGGAAAATTCACGACCCTACGAGTTTAAATCGTCAGGGAGCAGATAGGGGTGACCAATATCGTTCTGTGATTTTCTTTCATACTCCCGAGCAGGAAGTAGTTGCGAGAAATTCAAAGCAGCAGTTACAGAATTCTGGTAAATACGATAAAGATATTGTTACCCAGATTGAACCAGCGATTCGTTATTGGTTAGCTTCCGAGGAACATCAACAGTATTTTGAGAAAAGAAATCGGGTTAAAGGTTAAATTAAAATTAATTACTTTCTATTTATCAACATATCGAAGACAGTGATAAATATTTGTGCATTAGCAATGTCCTTGTATGCTACTCGTAAAATTCCATCGTGAGCAAATCCTAAAAAGCTGTTTCTAACTTCTTTGGGAATAATATGAATTACTCCGTTGGATAAACTAATTTTATTAATCTCATCTTTATTTAAACGATAGCTGTTACCTTTTTGAATGAGTTCTATATAATCTTTATTAACAATAATTTCATCATTTTTTTGTAAACTAAATTTTACCGTACCATTATTTTTTAATTCCTGTTCAATAAGTTCAATTTTATATAAACTCCAAGCTCTTTCTGCTGCTAATGCAAAATAATAGCGGTCTAAAGCTGGAGGATTATCGTCACGGCTGCGGTGCAATCCATTGATGCTAAATACAATTTCATCATTAGCATTTTTCCATTCAAAAATATAAGTCGTATATTGATAAGACCTCTTCACAAACTGCTGAATTTTCATTACTCTTAATTCTTCTGCTTGATGAAACAAAAATAAACCCGTTCCATGCTTTGCATTTGCTTCTTTGCCAAAAGCATAATTAGCGACACCGTTATCACCGATATAAGAGCAATATGTGGGTAATTTCCATTCACCACGCAACATTAGAAATAGAATAATACCGGCAACTATTAATGCTGCTATTAAAGGGACGGTTTCAGACTTTAAATTGAGGACACCTGATAGAGGTATACCAACTATTAAAAAAGTAATTAAAGCTCCAACAAAGGCAAAACAAACGGCTGCTAAAATTTTACTAGATGCGTGATATCTGTCTATCTGCTGTGCTGGCTTACCTGATTCTAAAGTTGAAACAGCACTGCGAAGATTAACTATTTCTCTTGGTGGTGGTGTAAAAAAGATTAAGTTCTGTGGAATTGAATCACCTTTATGGGTTTTGATATCAGCGCTTGGCTTCCACTGAGACATTGATGGTGTCATGAATTAAGATTTTTTTAAATATAGGTATTTATTAGGATAGTATTAAAATCTCAGTTTTCAGATATATTCACTGATTATTTATGTGAATTTATGGCAGGTCAGAAAAAATATACATATACATGTTCAGGTAAAAATGTTGCGAGATGACATCATTTTACTTGAAACTTGGTGCTGCGTTTTAATAAAACTGTTGCAATATGAAATTGTTTATTTAATGGCTTGATATTAGCTGTTTAGATAAAACTATTGCGATGTGACATTGTTTTATTTTCAAGTGCTTTTACAAGGGTTTCTTACTTTTTTGAGGGGTAGTTAGTAAAGTGCGATCGCCAAACCAAACCCTAC
>CAKZYM010000291.1 GCA_937884685.1 uncultured Calothrix sp. | reverse complement strand
AATACACGCTCGCGCTATATTCCGGCTTCTGTTCGGGTTGATATTTTGAATAGAGATAAATACAAATGTGTTTTCTGCGGTAGAAGTTCAAAGCAAATTCAGTTAGAGGTTGACCATATTATTCCTTTTTCTAAAGGTGGGAGTAATGACCTTAGTAATTTACAAACTTTGTGTATTGACTGTAATCGAGGTAAAGGAGCGCGGAATTTAAAGTAAAAGAAAGAAAAATTCAATAACAATAAAAAGCCTTCAGTTTATTACTGAAGGTTTTTACTTTTTTTATTGTTTAGAAACTGATGTTGGGTTACGACACGATGAACCAATATTCTTATGATTATTCTTATTAATTTTCGTGTCTAACCCAACCTACAACCAAATAAAATTATCTAAGCTATTCGATTAGCTCGTAACCAACGAAGTAAATCATCTAAATCAAGGAAGTCTAATAAAGCTTCACCAAGTGCTTTTACTTTTTCAACGGAAAGAGTTTTAATTTCTTCAATAACGTCTTCGGGAATTTCTCCTACTCGTTTTTGTAGTTGTTTGAGAACAAGTTCCTGCTGTCCTCGCTCGTAACCAATACGCTCGCCCGTAGTAATATAACTCATAGTAAGCTCCTGCTCGAACTGCTTATATTCTTCCCAAAATTCTGTTTCTAATTCTTTTGGTAAAATCATAACCCAATCTATAAATCGATATAGGTTACGAATATCTTGTTCTGCTAAACCTAATTCATACAATCGTCGAATTAAACTAAATTTCCAAACTTTTCTATCTGTAAGTTTTTTCCCTGTCTCTTGCATTTTCAAATGTGCCATGACAACAATTGAAAATGGATTATCGCTATTTTCTAATTCAGTCCAGCGATTTTGATAATCAAGTAACTTGACAGTTCCAAATTCAAAGTAAAGTTTGGTGTTGGGATAATTATAACTGTATTGATTGGGTCTCCATGAAGAATCTGTATCGCATAGAATTGCTAAACTAATCACTGGAATGGCAAATTTATCAAAAATCCGTAAATTATAGGTAAACATCCTTTGCGGAAATATGTCTTCTGGATTAGCTTGAATTTCTACATGAATTAAAAGCCAAAGTTCTTCCCCATCGATATGCCAAACTTTAACTAATTTATCAGCATATCTTCTCCCCTGTTCGGCTTCGCGAGTTATTTGTTGAAATTCCTTATCAAGAAATTCGTGGGGACGCTCCCAATCAATTATTGCTGCTGTTTCTGGAAAGAATAATTGCATTGCTTGAGGAAAGTATGCTTCTAAAATTTCTTTCCAAGCGCTGTCATTATCTGCTCTATCTAATTCGACCGCCATGATTCAATAAGTAGATGCTGCTTATATTAAACATCTAAATTATTACTCTTGAACTAAAAACATTTTTATTTTATTTTTATTTACTAAAACAAACGCTGATTTCGCACTTCCACGAAACGATTTAATGAATAAAAAAACTAATTTTAAACAACATTAGCTTGTGTATGTTCTTTATAACCCAAACTCACACGCTCTTGAAAAAATGCCTGTTTCATTCCTTGAGTATAAGGCTTTAATAAATCCTTTTGCTGAGAATCTAAACGACTTTCCATTTCACTAGCTAATACTTCGCACCACTTTTGAGTTAATTCCCATTTGATTTCAACTCCTTCTACAACCATCGCGCATAAAGGAACTAATTCTTGTTGGATTGGTTCCAGACTTTTTTCTAAGAAACACAATAATATATAAGCTTGGAACATAGTTAAATCCCGCAGACAAGAATGGGATATTCCTTTATCTATTAATTTTCCTCTTCTACTACGACTATTAGGTAATAATTCTATCAACTTTTGATAAACAGATTGAGCAATATCTGACGCAATTGGCATCATTTGTTCTACAAGTTTCAATTCTTCAGAGTTTAGCTGATAACTAGCAGCTTTAGAACAAACTCTTGCCCAAGGCATTGCGACTTGTTCTTCAACAAATTTAAGATAAGGAAATAACAATGTTTGCTCGGATGTTGTCAGCTTTTTCAGCATGAGTTTATTTGTAAAATTCAATTGTGAAGTCATAAACCCAAGGCTTCGCCAATCTTTAGATGCTACATGCTGCTCCTGAAAAACAATTAATATTGGTTCTAAAGCATATGCAAGTTCCTCTACTGCTGGTATAACCCATTGAGACAGAGAATTGTTTTCTACTTCTATTTTTGGCGATTGCTGTTGATAAATGTCTAATAGTTTTTTATAAACGCGGAAAGCAAATTGAGTAATACGTCTTGCTTCATTTAAATCTAATACGTTAGGAATGTAGCTATACAAATTTTTTGTCTGTATCCATCCCATCTGACAGTTGATATCTAGCATTTTATTTCTCAACTTATCAGTAGTTGAAGTTCTACCTTCTGGTGTTGCTGCTTTTAATAGTTCATCACAAGACGAAGGATTTGCGACCAAAGAAGATATTTCAGGTGTGTAACGTCTAGCCCAAATATTAAGCAAGCGTTCAGCTGAAGGTGTTTTCGCAATTTCAGAAGCTTTAAGCATTTATTTTTTCCTTTGTATCTTTATGCGATTGACAAATAAACCGTTATAGAAAATCTAGGTTTTTATATGTTGTATGAACTGTATGCTAAATATAGTGTAAATATAATACAAGTAAAATAAATTAAATTATTAGCTGATTTTGATAAAATTATGTTGTTTTCCTCTTTTTACATTCATCTATAGCTAATTTATTAGCATTTAGGAATATAATTTTTTTTCGTAGTTATCAATATTACTTGCTACTACAGAGCAAAATAAATCCGCAAGTTGTACTCAATAGGTACGACTACTAATTGCTATGTTTATGTATAAATACTGAAGTTTATCGATATGTATCAGCATAGACTATCCTTATCAAACTGTATTTTTACAAACAATAATTTTTGAAATTGAAATTCACCAGAACTTTATCAGATTTTCATCATACTTTACAAAGAATTAGTAAAGTTGACAGTTTACATGCTTGAAGAGCTTTTTATATTTGATATAATTTCTGTAGCAATGACTACATAATCGCTTTATTTTTTGTTAAGGTATTTGACTTTGTATAAAATTTGAAGCTTGATAGTTCAACGGCTGCTTTGAATTAAGCTGACAAATTAGATTAAAGTTTACTTGTTCCTATTATTGAGGATGAACTTATTTATATGTGATTGATTTTATATTTGATTCAATTCAGTTTAGTTTTATAGTTTATATCTAAGCTTTTTAAAAAGTTGAATAGTACATATTTGTCTATCTATTTTATCTGATATATAAGACTATTGAGTAGTTTTGTAGTTTTATATACAGTTAAATATTTAAGTTTTTTTTATAGTTGCAATTATGGGGAAAATTGTTTGTAATATTTCAATAAAATAGACTATTTAACTAAAAAAAATATTAGTCATTTCAACTATATTTTTAACCTCTGTTAATTAGTTTTACGAATAATCTTGTTAACATATTGAAAATTAGTTTTGCACAATGGAATATAACAATCATCAAGGAATCAAATAATTTCTCTATGTAATTTCTATATAAGATGATTAAAATATAGTATTTTACCAGTCAAGCTTTGTAATTAATAGTTATTATATCAATATCATCTATCAATAAAATCTAAATAAAAAGCATAGTTAGATAATTAATTATTAGATTCAAAAATACAATAATTAGACAAATTATATTTGTACAAAATAAAAAATTGTTATAATTTGAATTATGCATATAAATCAATCAATAAAAATCTTCTGAAATAGTTTTAGTGGATTTTACTTAAAAGATTTTCATTATTTTCAAGTAGTTAGCAGGGAATCGAGATACTTTACTTGATGAAATGAATAATGAAAAGTCAAAAACTAACAGATTGATTGTAAGTATTTGAATTTCTGAATAATGTCATACATATTGATATTTTTGAAATCAATACCCGATTGTTTGATTTATTTCAAAATAATCGGGTAGAGCTACAAATAGTTTGTACTAATTATACTAACCGTACATTAAAGGGAACTGTGAATAGATATGCAAACAGAAGACTTGAACGCAATTAACAACATAGATGAAGAAGCTTGGGAACAACTGAAGAAAACGATTATCTACTATAAAGGTCGTCCCATTGGAACGGTTGCAGCTTTAGATGGAAGCGTTGATGCATTGAATTACGACCAGTGCTTTGTACGAGATTTTGCTTCATCTGCTCTACTTTTTCTAATGAAAGGAGAAACGGATATAGTCCGTAACTTTCTAGAAGAAACTTTGAAATTGCAGCCTAAAGATAATCAATTGGATGCTTATAAACCTGGTTTAGGTTTAATGCCAGCTAGTTTCAAAGTAGAATCTCGTAATGGAGAAGAATATTTAGAAGCTGATTTTGGCGAACACGCGATAGCTAGAGTAACACCAATTGATTCTTGTTTGTGGTGGCTGATTATATTACGTGCTTATGTAGTAGCAACAAAAGATTATTCATTAGTATATAAACCTGAATTTCAAACAGGTATAGGGTTAATTTTAGAACTTTGTTTAGCAACTCGTTTTGATATGTACCCAACATTGTTAGTTCCTGATGGAGCTTGCATGATTGATAGACGTTTGGGTATTTACGGACATCCTTTAGAAATACAATCTTTATTTTATTCTGCATTGCGTGCGGCAAGGGAAATGTTAATCTGTCATGGCAATCAAGATTGGGTGATTGCAATTGATAATCGTTTACCTGTTTTACGCGCTCATATTCGCAAACATTACTGGATAGATTTAAAACGACTGAATGCTATTTATCGTTATAAAGGTGAAGAATACGGTAAAGAAGCTGTCAATCAATTTAATATATATGTGGATTCGATTCCTTATTATGAAATAGATAAATGGCTGCCAAAAAAAGGCGGTTATTTAGCAGGAAATGTTGGTCCATCACAGCTAGATACTCGTTTCTTTTCTTTAGGGAATTTGATGGCAATTATTTGCGATTTAGCTTCGGAAGAACAGTCGGAAGCTATCATGACTCTAATTGAAAAAAGATGGGAAGATTTAGTGGGGGATATGCCTATGAAAATCACATTTCCGGCATTAGAAAATGAAGAATATAGACTTATCACGGGATGCGACCCCAAGAATATTCCTTGGTCTTATCACAACGGTGGAAATTGGCCCGTTTTGATGTGGATGTTGACCGCAGCAGCTATTAAAACAAATAAAGTATGTATTGCAGAAAGAGCAATTTATATTGCTCAATTACGACTTCTAGAAGATGAATGGCCGGAATATTATGATGGTAAGCGAGGAAGATTAATTGGTAAGCAAGCCAGAAAATATCAAACTTGGACAATTGCTGGATTGCTATTAGCAAAAGAAATGATTAAAGAACCATCTCATTTATCTTTACTTAACTTCGAGCCATTTACTCCAGAAGAAGCTTCCAGAGCTTGTGAATTTGAAATTGATAGTTTTGATGCTTGAACAGTTAACAGTCAACAGTCAACAGTCAACAGTCAACAGTGAATAGTCAACAGTGTTTACTGAGTAAATACGAATAAATTATTTTTTTAATCCTTCTCATTGATTTAAGGTACA
>CAKZYM010000290.1 GCA_937884685.1 uncultured Calothrix sp. | reverse complement strand
AAGGTTTTGGCAGGGTTTGAGGAATTGAGCAAGTCAACTTCTCAAAAAGCTGACAAGTCAGAAAGTCAGGAAGTAGAAGATGATAAAGCTAAGAAAAATAATAAATCAACTTCTCGACAAGTTAAAAAGTCAACATCCCAACCAGCCAGAAAGTCAACAATAAGGGCTTCTAGACGCAAGAAAACATCACCTAGTAATACGTCTAAACAAAATGCACAGGAAGTAAACAAGTCAGGAAGTAATCAAGTTAGCAAGCTAACAAGCCAACAATATGAAAATATAGCGTCTCAAGAAGTCCCCGAAATTTTAGATAACAAGTCAACTTCTGAGCAATCTGGCAAGTCAACAAGTCAACAAGATAAGCAGTTAACTGACAAGATAAACAGTCAAGAAGTTGCAGAAAAAAAAGATAGCAAGTCAACTTCTCAGAAAGTTAACAATCCAACAAGTCAGCAAGATACGTATAAACAGGAAGTTAATCAAAAAAATCAGCCATCCGACAAGTTAACAAGTCAACAAGATAACCAGGAAGCCAGTCAGGAAGTTAAGCAAAATCCAAAGAAATCTGAAAAGCAAGCAAGTCAACAAGTCAACAAGTTAGTAGTTCGTAAATCAACTTTCCAGCTACCTTCTACGATACTGGAACGGTTAGACCGACTGCATTTGGAGCTACAGTTAGAACTGGGAAAACAAGATGCACCTTATAAAGAAGTGATTGTGGAAGAGGCAATAGCGCGACTTTTAGAGGTGGCTGATGAAAGTCGTTCTAACCTTGTGGAGGCTTTGCTTGAAAGGCAGGGTCAAAGAAAGTAAAAATTATAGAATAGGACTTAGAATAGCCTTCTTGAAAAAGAGGAGTTGGGGAGATGCTGCGGCTTTTGGTAGTGGGTATTTCCGGAATTTAGTTATAGCTAAGTGAATCAATGTTATTAGTTATCAGAAAAATTCAGTAAATACCCGTAGCTATGGCGAAAAACTGCTTACGAATCATCCATCAAGTCGAAACTATACAACTCTCTTGGCAGCGTGGGCAATCAGCGCCTCGCTTTGCCTCGGCGGTAACATTTAAGCATCCCTTTGATAAACAAGCGCTGATAGATTTACGTTGGTATTTAGAAGAGTATTTACGGTTCCCCTATGGTATCTTTCCAGATGAAGCTGCAAAAATAGAACAAAAATTGCAGGCTTGGGGAGAACAGTTATTTAACTTGGTTTTTCACAGTAGCGAGAAAGCGCGGGAGTTTTTTCAAGCTGCTACTTATGATGGCTTGCATAACTGCGAGTTGGCGATCGCCTCGGATGATTTCGCTATTTTAAATTTACCTTGGGAGTTGCTTTATTCTCCGGGCGACAGACAATTTCTTGCACCTTCTTTGGCGGGAATGTCGCGTAGTTTGAGCGATTATGCGGTAAGGGGAGAAATTCCGACACTACCTCAAGATAAGCTAAATATATTATTGGTAATTGCTCGTCCCTATGGGGAAAGAGATATTGCTTTAAAAACTATTGCGCGTCCATTGCTGGATTCTTTAGCAGAAATACGTCAAAAAGTCAATATAAAAGTATTGCGTCCGCCGAGTTTTGAGGAATTTGAGCGGGAACTAAGTGCTAACAAAGGATTCTATCACATTGTCCACTTTGACGGACACGGCGATTTTGACCCCAACAGCCAAGGATTTCAGCATAGTTTGGGTGGTTTGGGACAAGGTGTATTGGTATTTGAAAACTTTGATGGTTCCCCACAGATTGTGACAGCAGCACAAATTGCTCAGAATTTAGCAGATTGTGGCGTACCGATTTTTGTATTGAATGCTTGTAAATCAGCACAAGAAGGAGAAGATAAATTTTCTTCGGTAGCTACGCGCTTGGTATCTTCGGGAGCGAAAGGTGTGGTAGCGATGGCTTATTCCGTATATGCTGTTGCGGCGAAACACTTTATCGGCAGGTTGTATGGCGAATTGGTAAAAGGTGCGAATCTTTCTCAAGCTGTTGCAGCAGGAAGAAAAGCTGTATTGAATCAACCGCAACGTCCAAGTCCAAAAGGCGATAAAATATTGCGAGATTGGATTGTTCCGGTTTTGTACGAGCAGGAAAGTTATGCGCCGTTTATTCCGGAAGATAGTACAGATGATATTCTCGATCTTGATGCATTTTTAGAATCAGAAGAAACCGTTACGCAGTTGGTAGGGTTTCCAGATGAAGGGCTATACGGTTTTATCGGACGCGATTACGATATTTTGCGATTAGAGCGAGCATTTCGCCAAAATAATATCGTATTAATGAAAGGAATGGGCGGTGTAGGTAAAACTGAGTTATCCTACGGATTTGCACGGTGGCTAGAAGAGACTCAAGGGCGTGATAGTAAAATGTTCTTTGTCTCCTTTGAACATGGCGCGACGTTGAGTAATGTAATCAGCCAAGTTGGTAGGGAAATTTTTAAAGATAAATTAGATAAATTTAATTCGCTTCCTATAGATAAACAACAGGCTGCGGTGTTGAAATATCTCCAAACACAGTCATGTTTATTAATTTGGGATAACTTTGAGCCTGTAAATGGTTTTCCTACCGGGAATGAGCCGTTATTGACAGCGGAAGAAAGAAACGAAATCAAAGGATTTCTCAAACAATTACGTAGTGGGAAAACTTGGGTATTAATCACCAGTCGTCGCGAGGAAGCTTGGCTTGATTGCGGTTACACTCTGTTGAATTTGGGTGGTTTGATTGCAGGGGATGTAGAAGAATTAGCCGCGAAGATATTGCAAACTGCGGGAGTAGATAAAGCCAAGTTACCGAAAGAGTATTTGGAGTTATTGAAATTATTGGGGGGACATCCTTTGTCATTGCGAGTGGTGTTACCGCATTTGAAAACGCAAACAGCAGCGCAGTTAATTGAAGCCTTGCGTCAGGGATTGGATACTTTTGCGGGGGAGGAAGAAGAAGGAAGGGATAAATCGCTGACAGTTTCGTTGGATTATTCCTTTAGTAAATTGTCGGAGAAAGAGAGGAGACATTTACAGTTATTGGGGTTGTTTTCTGAGCGGGTGAATGCACGTTGGCTTAATGCTTTTTCAAAAGATCCCGATCATGAAGATGGGCAAGCATATCAAGCAGTGTTTGGAGAGAATTTGCACAAAGATGATTGGTTAGCGATTCTCAATGAAGCCGCAGCAGCTAGTATTGTGGAACAATTAGATAGCAGTATATATAAAATTCATCCGGCTCTACCTTGGTTTTTGCGGAAACGTTTGAATCAGCAAACCTGTTGTGGAATTGATTACGAGGTAGAGCCGGATGCTCAACAGAAGATTACCGAACTTGAAAAACAGTTGCTGATTTTCTACGCTGACCTAGCGACTTATTACCGTGAAAAACTCATTAGCAACGCCGAATTAGCAACTTTTATCCTGCGGGTAGAAGAACCAAACCTGTTGCAAAACCTGCGTCTCTCCGAACAGGAACAGGAATGGGCTTATGCACACGCTATTTTATCTGCATTGGGAGAGATATACGAACGTTTAGGGCGCAAAGCCGAATTAAAAGCTTTGGAAAAACGAGCGCTAAACCAAATTGTTATTGAGCTAGGGGAAGCCAAAGCAAACAGTAAGCAAGCTTTTAATTTATGGATATATCTGCGGGCTAACGAAGGTAATGAAGCGCTATTAGGTGCTGACTTAGAAGCAGCAAGAGTAATTTATCAAGAAATTCTCGATCAGTTGATAGCTTTAAATGACTGCTCGGTGAATGACAGAATTGCTGTTATTTATCATCAACTAGGTATGGTAGCCCAAGAGAAACGGCAATTTGGGGTGGCACAGCAATATTACCTCAAGGCTTTGAAAATATTTGAAGATGCAGGTGATTTATACAGCACTGCAATAGGATATCACAACCTAGGTTGGATAGCCCAAGAACAACAGCAATGTGAGCCAGCGCGGCAATATTACCTTAAGGCTTTGAAAATATTTGAAGATGCAGGGAATTCACACAGCGCTGCAAGGGAATGTCACCACCTGGGTAATGTAGCTTTGCTACAACGGCAATTTGAAGTAGCACAGCAATATTACTTCAAGGCTTTGAAAATATATGAAGATGCAGGGGATTTGTACAGCACCGCAATGGGATACCAACAGTTGGGTATGCTAGCACAAGAGCAACAGCAATTTGAGGATGCAATTAGCTATTTTCAGAAAGCCTTTGATATTTATGAACAATTTCAAGATTGGCATGGGGCTTCACAGACATTAGCTAAATGGGGAAGCTTGTTAGCAGCGCAATCAAATTTTTCTGAAGCTTTACCAATTTTTATTCGTGGTTTTGTGATTGATTTTGAGCATCATCAAGCGTTCGTTGGCTGGTATATAGATGCTTTAGCGCAGATGTTGCAGGTTTTAGGAGAAAATCAATTTGATACGATTTGGCGCGAGGTGAGGAGTGAAGAATGCGCGGGTGAGGTGCGGGAGGCGATTTGGGCAGCGCGGGATAGGTTGGATAAGGAAAGTTAGGAAAAGAACCTCACCCCGTCCTAAATAACACCCTTTTCTTTGCCAGGGAGATGCTACTGTTACTCGTAATGAAAAAATTCCCAGTTACAACTCCGTGAATTTTAACTCCGAAAGAATTAATTCAAGAGTCATCAAATTCACCGTAAATCCAAATATTTAAATATCTATAAATCTATATGACTACTCAACTAGACTTAACCGAAATCAATCAAATTCAACAACTTCTTAACGACTACGAACCCGCACAAAAAGCATTAGATACTCTAGAACAAAACAAAGGTAATTTTAATACTACTTTTGACGAACTTTGGACTGAAAAATTTGGTACAGATACTTATGGTAAAAAATCTCTTTGGCAATCTACTTTAACTGTACTGCGCGAAGAACTTTGCGGTAATGATGGCTTTCGCGCTCAATTTCAAGAATATACTAAAAACCCCGGCAGCGCTCCATTACTTACCGGATTGATTGTTTCTATTACAACTTTATCTGGTTTACCTTTAGATCCAGCTATTTCTACAGTTATTGTTCTATATTTCCTCAAAGTGGGATTAAAGATTTTTTGCGAATATACAGAACCCGATATTAGTAACTAGTGCTGCGTAGCATATAAGTATAAAAAGCATAAGCATTACTTCTAATTCTGCAATTATTGAGGGTTAAAAAGTTGAGGGGTTAATCCTACCCTCTCCCTCGAAAAAATCGCTCTCCAAAATAGATAGGAGTTCAACTTTTCAGCAAGTCAACAAGTCAACAAGTCAGGAAGTTATAAATAATCGAAATAATTCTGATAAAACAACTTCTCAGCAAGTCAACTAACTTTTCAGCTTTCTTTTACGATACTAAAACGTTTAGACCATCTGCATTTAGAGCTACAGCTAGAACTGGGTAAACAAGATGCACATTATAAAGAAGTAATTGTGGAAGAGGCGATAGTGCGACTTTTAGAGATGGCGGTTTAAAACCGTTCTGGCTTAGTAGAGGCTTTGTTTGAAAGGCAGAGTCAAGGAAAGTGAGGAATTATTTCTTTTTATTTACAACTTGATTTTGGAAGCAGTTTCAAAACCTCAAGCCTGTTTAGCTAAGGTTTTGGAGGGCTTGTCCCTCCGTAAGTTATGCAACCTGACTTGGGCAACCTTCTACTAATATAATTGTGTAGTATAAAAGACTACTATTTTGGATAGCTAAACTTAGTATCTGCTCGTGCTGTCGCTTGATGGGCTAATAAGGGTGAATACAGAGCTAATTGTAACTAGAAATTAAGCTGAGACAGGATGTAATTAATAGAACATCAAATATTGAAATGCATCGTTATACTTTGATTGTATTACGGAGCATGAGGGTATGGGTTCACCACAGTTTAGTTTGCGAATCCCGTTGGAGTTAGATGAACGGTTAACGGAGTATGCACAGAAAAATGGGATGACGAAAACCAGGGTGATGTTAGATGCTTTGGCACAGTATTTGGGGTGTGTTGAAGATGTGCCATTGAGTCGTCGGATGGTTGAGATTGAAAAAAAAGTAGCGGAGTTGGAAGTTATGCTCAATAACAATTGTGCAGGGTAGTTTGGCGAAAATTACTATGTTTGTTGAGCTTACGAAGAAAACGAATACATCTACGAAAGTTGTGGTTATTACTACGACTGTTATTAGTAAATATATTATTTTGGCTTTTGGATAAATTACTCAGAAAAATTTATATTTTAAAGTAAAAAATTAAAAATTAATCTAGCTATAGCAAAATTGCTTTTCAATTTTATGAAATTAATGAAATAGATAGTAACAAGGAAAAACATGAGTTTATTCGCCGAATGTAAGCAAGAAATTCAGAATTTGACTGAAGAAATTAAAGATTTGCACAATGATACTTTTCCATTTATGAAAAGAATCCAAGATTTAAATTCTTGGAGTTTTGAAGGTCTTGAAATTAAAACTGAATTGGGAAATATTAATAAAAAGTTTAAGCAGTTGATACTTCGGGTTAAATACAAGGCTGAAGAATTAGAGACACTGAGCGAACGAGGTGTTTTTACTGAGCAACAAGCTGATGAAATTAAAGAAGTATGGTATTTAATGCTAGCAAAATTGCAATCAACTAATTCAGTTATCAATGACACGATAGATACTCTAAGAAATCAAAATTTAATCGCCGATATAGTTTCATTTATTGAAGAATTATGGGCAAGTATTGAGATGGTGATAAAAGTAGCCACTAAGGTAGTTATTCAAGGATTTGCAATAATGTTTTTGGAGGGAAGAGATAATCAAAAATTACCTCCTTCAGATAAGTCATAATCATAAATAATTTTGTTTATTAATTAAAGACATTAACAATGAATAGTAACAGAGCTTATGAAAAATTGCTTGATAAGATTCAAAACCATCTTATTGAATTGCACAAAGAGATTAATTCACTTCCAGATGTAAACTTGTTCAATCTACCCTTGATTGTATTTAAAAGTTTTTTATTTCACTCTCAAAATACAGAATAATTCCTCAAGCTGAATCAACTT
>CAKZYM010000289.1 GCA_937884685.1 uncultured Calothrix sp. | reverse complement strand
CCCGCTAATTTGGGGGGATTTTTCAAAGTCCCCCTTTTTTAAGGGGGATTTAGGGGGATCTGACGAGATGTGTGTACACGGTAGCCTTGTTAAGGAGAGGGGTTGGGGGGTGAGGTTTTTAAATATACCTGAATAGACTGGGAAATGCTGTACTAAGTTTTATTAAAATTTGATTCGTAAAACTATTTTTGAAACCATCAAAATGTAAGATTCCTAATAATAGTATTTAACACAAAAATATTTTTATTATAAATAAGGCTGATAATTTTAAATTATTCAGCAGTAATCACGCACCAAAACACTCTCGTTTAAGATAGTTATTTTCAGGGGAAGAATGGTAAGAAACCGAGGTGTAATTCTGACTTTAAAAGGTTTGAATAAACTTGAAGATGCTAGGATTCAAGCCAGTAATAAAAATAATACTTGGATGAGTTATGAAGAAATTGAATTGGAAATTAGGGAAAGAACGAATATTAAGAATTTAAGTCGGGCTACTATTCGCAAAATATTTAAAAATTTGGTACCGGTAGATAAAGAGTCATTAGAATCAATATTTAAATATTTTAAAACCGATTTATTAGAGTGCGATTATACTAAAATTATCCACCCAAATAACGATTCAGAATCCCGGAATCCTCCAGAGTATTATTTGGGAGAAGCACCAGATACATCTGTATTTTACGGTCGCTCAAATGAAATATCTCAATTGGAAGATTGGGTTTTGAAGGAGCGGTGTCGTTTGGTAGCATTGTTAGGAATTGGTGGTATTGGTAAAACGACTTTAGCTGCTAAATTGGGACGGAAAGTTCAAAAAGAATTTGATGTAGTGGTGTGGCGAAGTTTGCAAAATGCACCATCGGTAGAAGAATATTTATCAAGCATATTACAATTTTTTCCATCGGCTTTGAAAAAAGATACGGTAATACCTAAAAACTTTGATGAGAAATTATCGAAGTTGATGGATTTTCTTGAAAATTACCGCTGTCTATTAATTTTAGATAATGTAGAAACCATTTTTAATAGCAGTTCTCAACCAGGAAAATATCGTCGGGGTTATGAGGGTTACGGTCAATTATTTAACTGTATCGGAGAAGTTGCTCATCAAAGCTGTCTTCTATTAACTTCTAGAGAGAAACCAAGAGAGATAATACCTTTAGAAGGTGAAAACACTTTAGTAAAATGTTTGAAAATACAAGGATTAAATCCTAACGACGGACGCGAATTATTCAAGCAAAAAGGACAGTTTATTGGTACCGAACAAGAGTGGGAATTACTCCTACAGCATTATGGTGGTAATCCTTTAGCTTTGAAAATGGTTGCATCTGGAGTAAAAGAGCTTTTCGACGGCAGAATTTCCCCTATTTTGGAATTCTTAGAACAAGGGATGCTGATTTTTGATGATATTAGCAATTTGTTAGAGCGTCAGTTTCAACGTTTATGGGTGGTGGAAAAGAATGTAATATATTGGTTGGCAATTAATCGAGAACCAGTATCCATTACTAAGTTAATTTCCGATGTAGCTACATTTGTTTCCAAACGTGATTTACTTAGAGCAGTTAAATCATTGCTGGAACGGTCATTGATTGAAAGAAGTGGCGATAATTTCTTTTTGCAACCAGTAGTGCTGGAATACACTACGGAGCGATTGGTTGAAGGGGTTTGTCAGGAATTACTAGAAGAAAAAACCGCTTCGCTACAGTTATTCAAAACTCATGCTTTGGTAAAGGCAACGTCCAAAGATTATATCAGGGAAACACAAAAGAAACTAATCGTAGAACCCCTAGTTGACAAACTTTCGACCGGCTTGTGTAGCACTATGACTGTAACTTTGTTGCAGAATGTATTGGAGAAGCAAAGACATGAACCAGAAATCATATCAGGTTATGCTGCGGGTAATGTAATCAATTTACTTGCATATATGCAAGTAGATTTACGAGGTTATAATTTATCAAATTTAATAGTTTGGCAAGCAGATTTACAGAATATAAGTTTAGCAAAGACTAATTTCCAAAATAGCGTTTTTGATAAATCTGTATTTACGACAACTTTAAGAGAAATTTATCGGCTTACTTTAAGTCCAGATGGAATTTTAGCAACATCTCATGCAGATGGAAACATTAGTTTATGGGAAATTGCTTCGGGAAAAAGTTTACTTACATTAAAGGGACATTTCTCTTTCACTTTTGGATTAGCTTTTAGTTCGGATGGAAAAATTTTAGCAACTGGAGGTCACGATAATTTAGTTAAACTTTGGGACATGGAAACGGGTGAATGTCTCCGAACTTTAGATAAACATACCGCTCCGGTTTGGTCTGTTAGTTTTAGTCCGGATGGTAAAACTTTAGCCAGTGGTAGTAGCGATAATTCAATTAGATTTTGGGATGTCGGTAGCGGTAGATGCTCAAAAGTACTTGATGGTCATTCTAACTGCGTGATGTCGGTTTCATGGTCTGGGGATGGCTCAACTTTAGTCAGTGGTAGCCGAGATGGGAACCTTCGCTTATGGGATATTGAAACGGGTAATTGTATTCAAACTATATTAGAAGATGAAGTTCCTCTGATGACGGCTCAGTTTAGTCCAGACGGACAAACTATTGAATTTGTGGGTGCTTATGAAGAGAATCCAAATTATATATGAGAAATCGAGCAAAATCGTTGCATTCAGAAATTAAGCGGTCATCAAGACTTCATATACTCGCTTTGCTTCAGTCACGATGGTCGTTTCATCGCTACAGCTAGTTACGATTATGATATTCGACTGTGGGATTTAGAGCAGAGTACCTGTATTAAAATTTTCCAGGGTCATACCAGTCAAGTTAATGATATTACTTTTACTGAAGATGATGAAATGCTCATCAGCGGGTCTTTGGATTATAGCGTGCGCTTTTGGGATGTTAGTAAAGGTGTTTGCGTGAAAACTCTGGGCGGATACAATTTTGAGATACAATCAGTCTTGTTTGCTCCCAATCGGCAAATATTAGCGACAGGTGGTACGGATAGTTCGATTCGGGTATGGGATATTGTATCCGGTTCTCTTAGCAAGATATTATTGGGTCATACTGATGCGGTGTGGTCATTTTGCTTTAGTCCTGATGGAAAACTACTAGCAAGTTGCAGTCATGATAAAACTATTAAGCTGTGGAATATAGATACAGGTAATTGTATAGCGACAATAAACGGAGATATCGGTAGAGTTAGGTCTGTTACTTTTAGTGAGAGTGGAAAAATCTTGGCTGCTGTTGGTGAAGATAAGAATATTGAACTGTGGAATATCCACGAACGTAAACTTATAAAACGTTTATTGGGTCAAACCGATATTTTTTGGTCGGCAAGTTTTAGTCCTACAGATATTTTAGCAACTGGTGATTGGGACGGTCAGCTTCAGTTATGGGATGTTGAGAAAGGTGAATGTATAAGAACTTTGTCAGGTCATACCGGTTGGATTACCTCCCTAGCTTGGAGTCCAGATGGTAAAATTTTGGCTAGTAGTAGTTATGATAAATCAATCCGATTATGGGATACGAGTAATTTTACTTGTTTAAAAGTCTTAGCAGAACATACTGGTAATGTATGGTCAATTAGTTTTAGCCCTGACGGTCGCTACATAGCATCAGCGAGTGAAGACAAAACAGTGCGGTTATGGGATATGAATGACTTTAGCTGTGCAGAAGTTTTAAATAGTTATAGTAGTGGAGTATGTTCTGCTGACTTTAATTATCCAGGTAATATTTTGGCTAATACCAGTAAAGATAATTCGATTCAACTTTGGGATACGAAAACTTGGAATTGCATCAATACTTTGAAAATTGACCAACTTTGTGAAGGTATGAATATTAACGGTGTAACTGGATTAACCCCAGCCCAGAGAGGAGAGTTATTGGCTTTGGGGGCTGTAGAAAATAATCAATAAGCTGATTCTTAAACCTTTGACATTACGAATTGCGAATTGCTTTAACCTTCGCGTAGCGCTATCTCAGTATTAAATCCCTTAAAATAGTTGCAAAGTTAACAATAATCTATATAGAAATTATGACGTAGATGGCTGTCAAACGTTACGATTAAGGAATAATCCAAATTTGAATTACCTATGGCA
>CAKZYM010000288.1 GCA_937884685.1 uncultured Calothrix sp. | reverse complement strand
ATGTTGAGTCGAGGGAACAATTATAAATTCTAGAAACTCAAAATAAAATCATGGAGGAGAACTAATATTGTCGCGAAAGCAAATTGAATTATATTCTATTGATTTGAAATGCTTTAAACAATTTTTAACTATCTATAGTACGAAAAGAAATTAAATAAATGCTTTGGCTTGGAGTTGATTTTCTAAATTAGCACGTATCCATAATTCTGCCATTGACCAAACCCAAAGCTTATCTGCTGCTTCCGCAAAATCATCGCGTTTATGAGTGACAATTGCATCTAATTGCTGATAGCTAGCGCAAATAGTTTCAACAGCAGATTCAAAATCTTTTATTGGTGAGGAGCGGGCTTGCTGTAAAATTATCTGATTTACAGAACAAATTTTCATTTTTTCTTCCAACCAATTAATTACCATTTCGGCAATTTTTTTATTTTGCAAATGACTAAGATAAGTATATATTTTTTGCCACCCAACATCTGTTATGTACATTTGAATCCAAGGATTTACTTTATCTAATATTTCCCTTACATCTGCTACAGTATTACGATTCATTAAGGCTTCCAAAATTAGGTCAGCATCAACTAAAATACGTATCACTTTAAATCTCCCCGATAAAGCGTTATATAATGCTGTAAATGAGACTTTATTACAAAGAATCTCTGGTTATACCGCATGAATAGTTGTTTATACAAACTGTTCTAAGAGTATTTCTGATTTGTACAAATTATTTAACGAAAAATCTTTTTTTCTTCTAAATAAAATATCAACATGAAGCTGTTAACAACAATAATATATTATTCATTTCCAGAAAAACACTTTAATTATTTGACGATAAATAAATTGAGTGGTTCCGTGTTTTTTAAATAATTGATTACTAATATAATCGTTGATTTAATAGGATTAATCGATTAATAACCATAAGAAAATAGTTGTTACTTTTAGGTAATATCTGTCTAAAAGTAGATGATTTGTGATGGCTCATGATGATTTATCTTTCAGCAATAGATAATAAAGTTGCCCGTTCGTCACAGTTACCCCAGCCCTGTCACCAGCAATTTTTCCGGTTCCGAGGAAGTAATCGACTCTACCCGCACCTTTGATAGCACCACCTGCATCTTGGTCTAAAACATAACGACTGACGGTACGGTGCTTCATCTTTTCGTTATCTTGAGCAAAGGGGAAATGACCGCGAATCAGGGCTAATGCTCCGGGTGGCATCAAAGACTTATCTGTAGCAATTGAACGCTCGGCACTTAATCCCACTTGGATAGAACCTTGTGCTGGGGCACCTTTATTTTCCTGAAAGAATACAAAACTAGGGTCGCGAGGAATATAAACGTCTAATTTTTTGGGGTCTTTTTCAAAGTATTCTAAAATGGTTGGCATTGTCACACCGCTTGATGGTAATTCACCATCATCGATTAAAGCTTTTCCAATGCTTCGATAATTATGAGCAACATTTCCAGCAAAACCTACAGTGGTTTGAGTTCCATCGAGCAGTCGAAGTTTTGCAGAACCTTGAATTTGCATCATGTATGGTTCGAGTCGAGATTTAAACCAAAATAATTCCAACCCTTTTAATTTACCTTTTGAACCTTGCAAAGCATCAGCACCTTCTAAATCTAAACGTGTTGGATGCGGTCTTTCCCAATCTTTCAAATCTGGGGGTAAAGAATAGATAGGATAGCGAAATTCTGCTGTTGGTTCGCGACTAGCTATATAAAGCGGCTCGAAATAAGCAGTAAATAAGACTTTTCCTTGATTATCGTTCCCCACCGATTGGTAAAAAACAAACTCTTGAGCAACAGCTTTATTTAATTCTGCTGCGGAATTAGATTTCAACAACAATTGACGAAATCGAATTAAACTATTGATTACTCTTTCTCTACTGATTCCGGGTACCTGATATTTTTCGTATGTCTTTTTAGCAGAATTAGTTTGTAAATATCGCAAGCTATTATCTATAGAACTCAAAAGAATTTTTCTATCCTCTTGTTGCTCGCTTTCTCCCCAGATTTGTTTATCTAAACAAGAAGTATCACCTTCACAACAGGGAAAAGGGGGTTTTTCTGTTGGAGCCAGTACTATTGGCTTTTTAGCTGCTGTATCTGGTTTCGGAATCTTAAGAGATGCGGGTAATTGCCAACGTTTTAATTGGCACTCCACCGGGCTAAGTAATAAACGTCCGAGAGGACTAATAGTTATTAATAAAGCCGCTACAGGTAGAGCCATGGGAATTATTAGAAGTGACTTTTTCATTCGCAATTGTTTGTCAATTCAGTGTAGAAAATTACAAATTCAAAGCTATTTTAAACCAACAGCTGACAATTAATACTTCTCACTTAGATATTGATACATTTGAGAAAGAAAGATGAAAAATTGTATTAACGAAAAAGCAACAAATTACCATCAAAGAATTGGGTCACCGATATCGTTCCAAGCTTCCCTAATTCGCTCGTCTCTAACTAGGCTACCATCCCGCATTCCGTTAATAATGGTTTCTTCAATGACTTTTGGCTTACTTAACACAACAACTGGTTTATGACCTTTCCAGTAAACGTACATTTGTCCTAGTTGCTGGCTCCAGTCAAATATTAATTTAAATAACTTCTTTTGTCTGACTGCTGCTAATAATTGAGGAATATTTCCTAACAGAAAATGTTTGGGGGGAGAAGGGAGTGAATGTAGAGATTCATAAGCATTTTGTTGTTTCCACCATTGCCAACTAACTATTCCTACGGTACTAGTAACGCTTAAAATTATTACTACATTTAGAGATGAGAGAGAAATTAATCTGAGCTGCAATATCTTGGAACATAAATTTACTCAAATGCTCACAATTCAATGTTTATCAAAATTCTATCGTATTAACTCTCTGATTAAATACAGTTTTTTGTTATTGAATTAATTATCAATTCCTAATCCCCAATTCTTATTCATTCATATTCCGATAAGTCGCCACAGCGGAAGGAGAAATACGATTGAGGTAACGGAAAATCCAGTATTTGAAAATAGTATCTAGAATAACAGGGAATGTGGCAATAAATAAGAATATAAATTCATGATTTGCTGGTAAACCCCAATGATGGGATACGCTTTCTAAAATTACTTCCCAACCGTGAGGAGAGTGGAATCCAACAAATATATCAGTAAATAGAATAATAATAAATGCTTTAGCGCTGTCGCTTAAACCATATACTACATAATCGAAAAATTCTTTTAAAACAGCAATTTCTCGCTTGCTAAATACTAAAAAACAAATAAAGACAATTACGGAAATTATATCAGCGAAAACGTTTTTTATAGCGTTGCCGCTCATAATACGATATTCCTCTGCGATTTTTTTTGCTTCTATTTGTACTTCTTCCTCTATCTCTTCTTCTATCTCTTGCATGGACAAATAAGGCGGACTATTAATGATAGCTTGAAACTTAATTTTTTCTTCAAACCTTTCTAATTCTAATAGCGCTTCTTCCTCCATTTCATCATTAATAAATAATTGGGAATTCTCGCTATCTCTAAAATGCTCTACAACTGGACTAACTATAAGCGCTTTTGATACTTGATGCGTTAAGATAGGTACTATGATTAATAATAATAAAAATCTAACCGATATAATAGTTCTTCTTTGAGATTTGCGAAATTTATCTACAATATCTTGTTCTGCATTTGGGTCTAATTCAACTTGCAAGCGGTTGAATGTATTGAAAATAGAACGAGGTACTACTCCTGTAGTATTTATCTTTCCTTTTGGCTTTTTTAGCGATTGATTTTGTGCTTCTTCTTGTGTTTTAGATTGAACTATTTCCGATTCAATTCTTGGTATAATATTAGAATATTGAGTATCAATTGAATTAGACGTTTTTTCGGGAAAATCAACTATATCTGACTGAGGTGAAGTTTCTTCTAAAAATTGCGTGTTATACTTAGCAACTATTGCGTCAATTAATCTTAATTTTTCTAAAATTACTTCAGATTCATAATATTTAACATCAAATTTTTCGGCTTCTTTTATATTTGATTCGCTGAGTAAATAACGAGTAGCTTTAAATTCCGTCAATCTCATTCTGACAATTCTTAAAAGCTTTTTGAGGTCAGACTCAAAATAATCGATTACACTGCTGCTATAAGCGACAGAATTAATTTCTATTTTTTTCCCGTTAAAATGTTCATCTTCTATAGCCTTAATTTGTGATGCTGCTTTATAAGCTTCATCTAAAGAACGTTGCTGCGTTCGTAAGTACCACTGGTAAGCTTTTACTAAATATGAGTAAATTTTTTGGCTAACGGCAAAGTCTTTCATTTTAATTCACTTTATGTAATTATCTTGCTTCTGAGTGGTTGTTAAACTTACGTTAACGCTGTTCGATATCTTAACAATTCGATATCTTAACAAAGTTATTAGGAGCCGATTTGTGCTAAATCATTCTCTTTGGATTGTAGGTCCTAGCCGTAGTGGTAAAACTGAACGTTTGGTGCAGCAATTTTGTAGTTGGGTACAGAACAGCAGTGAGAATCAACAAAGATTTTATACTGATAAGCCATCACAAAAAAATAGCCCTAGCATACCAAAAAGCCTTTATCCTCAACATAACGAACTAGGAGTTTTAGTATTTGCTGCGAATGGAGATAATCGGCGAGAATTAGCAGATAAAATTGTTACTGCTACTTGGGGAAAATATCCGCTGATAGCGAAAACACCTTTGGGTTTTTTTCAAGATGAGGTGATTTTATTTTGGCCCCTTCTGACAGAAACTTTGAAAATTAAAGCACAATTTACAGTTAGATTGCGTCCGGAAACCGAACAGGAATTAGCAACTAAACTGTGGGATTCTCGACTAGATGAAGGAGTTTTGCGTAGTGTGGGGATGAATCAGTCTCGTTTAGTACGCTGTATCCTAGACCTCTTACAATTAGCAGCTTTGAGTGGAACACCCTGCGAAAATATTGCTCAAGTTTTAAGTTCTGTAGGAGAACAACAAGATAATTTTACTAATTTAGAACCGGATTTTATTGGTTCTTTATTATTAGATTGGCTTAAATGGTGTTTGGATAGGGGTTTTTTAACTTACGGAATAATTACCGAACTTTACAGTAAACATTTATTATCGGATGAAAATTATCTTTCGCGACTCAAAAAACGCTATCAAGCAGTTTTAGCGGATGACGTGCAGGATTATCCCGCATTAATGCGTACTTTATTTGAGTTAATTCTCGATGGTGGTGTGGGAGCATTTAGCTATAACCCCGATGGTATAGTGCGTTTGGGATTGGGAGCAGACCCAAATTATATGGAAGGTTTAGCAGAATCTTGTCAGACGGAAATTTTGACTCAACCACCAATTTTATCTTTATCTGACATGCTTTCTGGTTCCATGACACAACTCGTCACCGAACCAATGACGCTGTTAAATTTACCTTCTGTGGTGCAGTCAATTCAAACCACTTCCCGTGCTTCATTGCTGCAAAAAACTGCGGAAAAGATAATTGAGACGGTAAAATCCGGGATAGTAGAACCAAAAGACATAGCCATCATCGCTCCCGGATTAGATGCAATTGCTCGTTACTCTTTAATAGGAATGCTTAATAAATCTGGAGTTCCGGTTAACTCCCTACAGGACAAACGTCCTTTAATCGGTTCCCCGATTGTTAGAGCTTTACTGACTTTAATTACCTTAGTCTATCCGGGTTTGGGGCGTTTGGTAGATAGAGATGCGATTGCGGAAATGTTGGTGGTACTCAGCAGTAAATCTGATAGTAACTATTTTATCGACCCCGTAAGGGCTGGATTAATTGCTGATTATTGCTTTCAACCCCACCCAGACAATCCCAATTTACTCAGCGTTGATTTATATGATAGGTGGGATAGATTGGGTTTTGCTGCAACAACCGCTTATAGAAAAATATTAGAGTGGTTGGAGCAACAGCGCTCATATTACGAACAACGTTTAATTCCCACTCCCGTTTCCTTTTTATATAGCGCTATTGAATACTTTTTCCCAGATGTAGGAAATTCTGGTTACGAACAAGTTGCAATATTACGACAATTACTAGAAACCGCTCAACACTACTGGGAAATTGATACTAGATTAAATCAGTATAATTCTAGCCAAATTAACTTTGATTCCTTGGAGTCTTCCGTAGAAGCTCAAAGCCAAGAAATACTAAAACACAAGCAAAACAAAACAAAAACCATCACAGAATTTATTGTATTGCTCCGACAGGGAACCGTTACCGCAAGTCCTTATCCCATACGTCCCATCGGGAAACTAGCAAACGCAGTTACATTAGCCACAATATTTCAATACCGCTCCTTACGTCATTCCCATCGCTATGCTTTTTGGTTAGATGCAGGTTCCCCATTATGGAATAAAGGAGGAGCAGCAACATTATATGGTTCAATGTTCTTTCTTAAAGATAGATTTGCTCAAATTTGGACTGCTGAAGATGAGAAATTAGCAGAAGATGAGCGATTAGAAAGGATTATTCAAGATTTATTAGCTCGGGTTTCCGAAAAAATTTATTTGTGTCACAGCGAATTAGCAGTCAACGGACAAGAACAGCTTGGTTCTTT
>CAKZYM010000287.1 GCA_937884685.1 uncultured Calothrix sp. | reverse complement strand
CCCCCCCCCCCCCCCCTCCTCCCCCCCCCCCCCCCCCCCCCCCCCCCCCCCCCCGCCCCTCCCCCCCCCCCCTCCCCCCCCCCCAGATTTATTTCATTATTCCTTTGTTTTTCTGTGTCTTTTTCAGTTTGTTTATTTGTGGTGACGTAAATTTCTTTTAATTCTCCGTTTTCTATTGTGAATTGATGAACTGGGAAAGCGTCTACTAGTTCGTTTGAGAAAAAGCATCCAGTGATGGAATTATTTGAAATCTGTTCTAATTCGCACCAGGTGACATCAAATTCTCTTAAACGCTGTTGTTGAATTTGTTTTAATCCGAATGATTTTTCGATAATTATATATTTTAAGATTTTGAAAAAATCGGAATATTCTTTTTTTATATAGTTGAGAATATCGGCTGCTAAATATCCTTGTCCAGCACCCATCTCTATTAATTCAAATGATTCGGGTTGACCTAATATTTCCCACATTTCAACAAATTGAATTGCCAGCATTTCGCCTATGTCAGCACCAAGATGTACGGAAGTAAAAAAGTCTCCTTGTTTTCCTAAGTCATTAGCTTTTTGAGAATAGTAGCCATATTCTGGATGATAAAGCGCTAAGTCCATATATTCGGCGAAGGTGATGCGTTGTTGAGGACTGGCTGTAATACGGTTGGTGATTTCTGTATACAATTCTGGTGAGTATTCCATGTAAAGCAGTTTAAAATAAACTTCAGATATTTATATTAAAATATTTGGATTAAAAGACTTAGATGAAATTGGATTAAATAAATTGAGTTTAATCCAACAAAAAATAATATTATGATTGTTTACAGTGTTTATTTAATAAATTTGTGATTATCTGAAAACGATTTGGCTGAGTTTGAACGGCATATGCTTCTCTTTCCAAATCTTGTCTGTGGATATTGCTATAACGTAAAAAAAGTCGTCGAGCAGGTTTTATAGGTTGGATTTTCAAGTCTAAAGCTTTCATTTTACCTTTTCCGGCACAGAATTGTGTTGCATGAACGGCTTCATGAATCAAAGTTGGATTTGCAATGTTTAAATCGAATACTACTGGATTAATCCATATTTTTTTCTGACTTGCTTTAAATAAACCATAAGCTCCTCGTTTTGGTGGTAATTCTATTCTGACTTCAAAACCGTAGTTTTTTAATTGATTTTTTAATTCTAGAAATTGTTGGGATGGTTTCTGAGCTTGAGCAATTAGTAACGAAGAATGAAGAATTGCTATTTCTAACATTTATTTTGAGTTTTATTTATGTATATTCTTGAATATTATTTTTTGAATTAATATATCCGTGTATTCTCAACAAATTTAAAAGATTTGAAAAACAAAAATGATTTAATACCGCAATAACTAATAGCCATCGCGAACAATCCCCAAGATATCCAAAAATCACCAATCTTTAATATCCATAAATTGACTAAAAGCAATCCGATAATATCAGCGATTAATACCGATAAACGTTCTGTCCTCAGCCAAGATTTAATTTTTATATCTGAGGTTGTTATATCAATTCTTATTTTGACAAATAAGTTAAACCAGATGATACCAATTAAAATCAAAATTGAGCCACATCCCAACCATATAGATGATAAATAAAATCCGGTTAATTCAATAATGATTGTAATTATAGTAATTTTTTGAAAATCATCTAAACGAGAATCTTTAATTTTTACTTTCGCATCTGCTACTTGTTGTAAATCCTGATTAGCCATATTGGCTTGTTCTATACAAAATAAAAATATCCCACTAGCTAATAATTGATGGTTTAATTCAGAACCCCAAATAACTTGTTTAAATAATATTGCAATACAAGCAGGAAAGAAAAGTAAAAATATAATTTTGGATATAGGCATTATTAAGATTTTTGGTTTTGGATTTTAGATTTTAGATTTAACTTATATCTCAACTTAAACACTTGCATCCGGCTGATTTCAGGTCAAAATTCAAAATAGCTTACCCAATTACCAATTACCAAATACCAATTACCAAAAAAAAGATTTCAGACTTTGAATTCTTAGATTAAATCCAAAATCCGAAATCCCGTCTTCGTAGCGTGTCCGTAAGGACATAATCCAAAATTAGATTTATCTATCAACGGAACCCATAATTACGTCGATACTACCCAATATCACAACGATATCGGCGACTTTTACACCTTTTAGTAATTCGGGTAAAATTTGTAGGTTGTTGAAATCTGCTGGACGGATTTTCCAACGCCAAGGAAATACGTTATTATCTCCTACCAAATAAATTCCTAATTCTCCTTTACCGCTTTCTACACGGGAATAAATCTCACCGTCAGGAATCTTAAAGGTAGGAGCAACTTTCTTGGCAATATATTGATATTCAAAGTCGTTCCACTTGGACTTCTTACCTTCCTGCATCCGCTTTGCTTCGAGGTTTTCGTAAGGTCCACCGGGAAGTCCTTTCAAAGCTTGCTTAAGGATTTTGACAGATTCGCGCATTTCCCGCAATCTTACTGTATAGCGAGCGAGACAGTCTCCTTCGGTTGCCCACTGCACATCCCAATCAAAATCATCGTAGCATTCGTAGTGGTCAACTTTTCTCAAATCCCACTTGACCCCAGAAGCACGTAACATTGGACCAGATAATCCCCAGTTTATCGCTTGTTCGCGAGTAATTACGCCTAATCCTTCTACACGACGACGGAAAATAGGATTTTTAGTAACTAATTTCTCGTATTCATCTACTTTAGGTAAGAAGTAATCGCAGAATTCCATACATTTATCTACCCAACCGTAGGGTAAATCAACCGCTACACCACCAACGCGGAAGTAGTTGTTATTTACCATGCGATAACCGGTAGCTGCTTCCCATAAATCGTAAATCATTTCCCGTTCGCGGAACTGATAGAAGAAGGGAGTTTGCGCTCCTACGTCAGCTAGGAATGGTCCCCACCATAACAAGTGGTTGGCAATGCGGTTCAATTCCAGCATGATAACGCGGATGTAGCTAGCGCGTTTGGGAACTTCGATATCCGCTAATTTTTCTGGTGCGTTAACGGTAACGGCTTCGTTAAACATCCCCGCAGCATAGTCCCAACGACTCACGTAGGGAACGTACATGACATTTGTACGATTTTCGGCGATTTTTTCCATTCCCCGGTGCAAATAGCCGATAACGGGTTCGCAATCGAGGACATCCTCACCGTCTAGGGTCATAATTAAGCGTAAAACCCCGTGCATTGAGGGATGGTGCGGTCCCATGTTCAGCACCATTGGTTCGGTGCGAGTTTCAATTAATGCCATGAAATAGTAATTCTCCCCTTAGATTCTTTTTGCACTCACCCCTAAGTTTAGTTATTTTGAGCAAATATTGTAATCAAATATTTACTCATGCTCGCTTGTGGGAGAGTGAAGATAAATTAAGCAGCATTTTCTTAATTATGAAGGATGAAGCGGGTTTAAGTAAATTATGATGTCTGATTCTAGAAATAACTATTTTAGTGAAGCTGATATTGTTCGGCTAATAGGTCGATGGTCTATTCAAAATCCACAAGTTCAACCGACGAATCAAGGTACTGTTAACAAGACTTTTTTTGTAGAAGCATCTTCGGGAAAATGTGTATTCAAGCTCTATGATAATTCCACAACTGCGGAACAAATTAAATACGAGCATTCACTATTAACGTTTTTACAATCTTGCGATTTATCTTTTGATATATCAGCACCAATACCTATAGATTCTGGTGAAACTCTTTTAATCACAAATCTGAATAATTCACCATTAAGATTTTCTCTACAAAAATATATTTTCGGACAGCCTGCAAATCGTCAAAATCTCAATCATATTTTTGCAGCAGGTCAAGCTTTAGGAGAATTACATTCTGCTTTAATTAATTTTGATTCTCAAGGTAAACTAGCACAATTACCTCGATGGGGAAAACTTGATAAAATTCATCCTTTAGTAACTAACCCTCTGGAAGTTCCGCATTTATTGAAATTAGAAAAATCTCAGCAACAGCGACTCGTACAAATTTTTCGAGAACTAATCGAAATTGCATCCAATCTATATCAAATACTTCCCTTACAAACAACTCATGCCGATTATTTATGTCCTAATATTTTAATCAAAGATAATCGCGTCAATGGAATAATAGACTTTGAATTTGCTACTTATGATTTAAGATTGCTTGATTTCGTTGCAGCATTAGACCACTTTTCCCGAATTGGTAATGCAATTCCAGCTTGGGAGAGTATAAAAGCTTTTATCAAAGGATATAAAGAATATAATTCTCTCTCAAATTTAGAAATAGAAGCATTAACATCAACTTGGCTCTTACAACAAGCAAACTGCATTGTTTATTGGACTGGTTGGTTACTAGAAGAAAAGGTTACTTATGACAGCGTGTTAAATGGTGTAAGAAAAATATTTTTGTTAAAAGACTGGTTGAAACAGAATAATTCAAGACTGAAAAATCTATATTCTTAACAATAACTCCTTTTACAGCCGCAATATTATAAGTACAATCACATAGCAACACTAAATCTTTATATTACAGTTTTTAAGAAGCTGGTATCTTCAACTTAAGTATCTGAGTTGACTATTAGAATAATGAAATTTTTGAATTTTTATAAGTTCAGTTTTTGGTTAGTTGCTCTGACAATTTTGGGTTGGATAACACCCTTAAAAGCCGCAATGTTAGTAACTAGCATTCGGAATGATAGTGTTTTGCGCTACGACGATAAAACCGGAGAATTTATCGATACTTTTATTCCAGAAAATGCTAATGGATTAGACGGTCTATCAGGTATGAAGATTGGTCCAGACAGATTACTTTACGTCATCAGCATTCGTACTGATAGTATTTTACGTTACAATCCCCAAACCGGAGCATTCATTGATACTTTTATCACCGATGATACCCTTGATTTTATCGAAGATTTAACTTTTGGTTCGGATGGAAATTTATATCTTTCTAGTTTGAGTCGAGAGCAAAGTCGAAATAAAGTTGCACGGTATGACGGTAAAACAGGTGCTTTTATTGATAACTTTGTAGCACCTGGAAGTGGTTGAATATCTGGCCCGGTAGGTATTGATTTTGGGG
>CAKZYM010000286.1 GCA_937884685.1 uncultured Calothrix sp. | reverse complement strand
ACGCCATTTGCGAGACGAAGGGAGACCCCAAGACCGCAATGGCTCAACTTTCCGCTAGACCATCTGGGATGTTTCGACTGTAGGTTGTGGCTGTGGTTGGAACATGAATAAGGAGTAAACTACATCGCGACGGATGTTGGTCATCATATCTAGGAATAGTTCGTAACCTTCGCTCTTATACTCGATTAGTGGGTCTTTCTGACCGTAACCGCGCAATCCAACTGATTCTCTTAGCGCTTCCATTTGCTGCAAATGCTCGCGCCATAAGGTATCTATTCGCTGTAGGATAAAGAAACGTTCGGCTTGACGCATTAATCCGGGCTGAATTTGGTCTACTTCAGCTTCTTTCATGTCGTAAGCTATGCGAACCTGCTCGTGTAAGAAGGCTTTGATTTCGCTCATGGACATGTCTTCTAAATGAGAAGGTTGTAAGTCGGATAGTAGATAAACGAATTCTTTGACTTTTTCGGTTAATTTATCTAGTTCCCATTCTTCTGATGGTAAGTCTGGGTTTACGTAGTAATCAACGATGTCATCCATCGTTTTTTCTGCGTACTTAATTACCTGCTCTTTGAGGTCTTGTCCTTCCAATACTCGACGACGTTCGGCGTAAATTGCTCTACGCTGATTGTTCATTACTTCGTCGTACTCGAATACCTGTTTACGAATGTCGTAGTAGTAGGTTTCGACTTTTTTCTGGGCACCTTCCAAGCTACGAGTTAACATACCAGATTCAATTGGCATGTCTTCCTCCACTCGGAACATATTCATTAAACTAGCAACGCGATCGCCACCGAATATTCTCATTAAGTTGTCTTCTAAACTCAAGAAAAATCTAGTGGAACCGGGGTCACCTTGTCTTCCTGCTCTTCCTCTCAATTGGTTGTCAATCCGTCGCGATTCGTGACGTTCGGTACCAATTACGTGCAAACCACCCAGGGAAATAATTTTATCGTGTTCTGCGTCGGTAAATGATTCGTATTCTTCTTTTACGCGGTTATATGCTTCGCGCATTTTCTGAACTACGGGGTCTTCGGTTGGTGCTTTCTCGGCTGCTACAGCAATTTTATCTTCAGCTTCTAACTCGGATAAGCTCCGCTCCCCATATTCTTTAACAGCAGCTTCTACTGCTACTTTCAAAATATTTTCGGCTTCTTTAGTTATCTGTGTAGGAAATACTTTAGGAGAAGCTTTCCAAGTTTTAACTTTTTTGCCAGGAACAAAGCCTTGACCGCCATCGGTTCCGGTAGGTAATGTTGCTTTATGGGGTGAAAATACGTCCTCGTCCTCTGGCTTGACAATACGAGGCATTAAAAATTCACGCACTTTCAAACGCGCCATATATTCGGCGTTACCACCCAAAATGATGTCAGTACCTCTACCAGCCATGTTGGTGGCAATAGTTACCATTCCGCCGCGTCCGGCTTGAGCAACAATTTCAGCTTCCCTTTCGACGTTCTCTGGTCTAGCGTTGAGTAGTTCGTGACCGATACCAATTTGTTTCAATAATTGGCTGAGATATTCCGATTTCTCAACACTTGTGGTTCCCACTAGAACAGGTCTACCGGTTTCGTGCATTTCTGCACATTCTTTAGCAATAGCTTTCCATTTACCAACTTCAGTCTTAAATACCATGTCAGGCAAATCTTGACGTTGCCTAACTCGGTTGGTAGGAATAATTGTTACTTCTAATTTGTAAATTTTTTCAAATTCGACTTCTTCTGTTTTTGCTGTTCCTGTCATTCCACCCAGTTTGGGATACAGCAAAAATAAGTTTTGATAGGTAATAGAAGCTAAGGTTTGAGTTTCCGGCTGAATATCTACGTTTTCTTTGGCTTCAATAGCTTGGTGTAAACCATCGCTCCAACGTCTTCCTGGTAATACCCGACCAGTAGATTCATCAACAATAACTACTTCCCCGTTCCGAAGAATGTAGTTAACATCTGGTAAAAACAGTTCCTTGGCTTTAATTGCGTTAAAAATAAAATGTGCCCAGGGGTCTTCTGGGTCAAATAAATCGGTTACTTCTAAAAGCTCTTCTGCTTTCTGGAAACCTTCATCTGTTAAAAGTACGTTACGAGCTTTTTCATCTACTTCGTAATCTTCTTCTTTTAACAAAGCTCTAGCAATCTGAGCAGCTCTAACGTATTTCTCAGTAGGTCTTTCTACCTGACCGGAAATAATCAAAGGAGTCCGCGCTTCATCAATTAAAATCGAATCAACTTCGTCAATTACGCAATAATTAAACGGACGCTGTACAACATCAGCCATTGATGTTGCCATGTTATCCCGCAAGTAGTCAAAACCTATTTCACTGTTGGTAACGTAGGTAATATCGCATTCATAATTTTTCTTCCGTTCTACAGGAGTCATGCTCGACTGAATTAGTCCTACAGTCAATCCTAAGAAACGGTGTACCTGACCCATCCACTCAGCATCACGACGGGCTAGGTAATCGTTAACAGTAATTACGTGTACACCTTTACCAGTTAAAGCATTTAAATAGCTAGGTAATGTCGCAACCAGGGTTTTACCTTCCCCGGTTTTCATTTCTGCAATTTGTCCCTTGTGCAGAATCATTCCACCCAATAGCTGCACGTCAAAGTGACGCATTCCCAAAACTCTTCTTCCAGCTTCCCTAGTTACAGCAAAAGCTTCGGGTAAAATATCATCAAGAGTCTCGCCGTTTTTCAAACGTTCTTTGAACTCTGGTGTTTTAGCCTTAAGCTGCTCATCAGAAAGAACTTTAATTTCTTCCTCTAAGAGATTAACTTCAGTAATGGATGGTTGGAATTTTTTTAGCTTACGAGCGTTGGGGTCGCCCAACAAGGTTTTTAGCATGGCATTTTAATTTAACTAAACCAAGGAAGAATAAATTTATCGACGTTGGAAATGATTATAAGTACTCAAACCTAAAGATTGGAGCATTTTCTTGGCTTTACAAAAACGCATTCCAAGAGAATTAACTCAAAAATAGTAAAAATACCAGCGTCGCAGCTTACTAAACAATTGGTTTTAACAAAGAACTTATATTTATCTAAACTAATAGTATCATTTTGTCCCCAATCGAGCGCCGTAAAGCCCGACCAGGGAAAGGTTGGTTTTCCGTCTTTTGGAAGGGAGTAGGGAGTAGAGAGTAGTAAGTAGTAAGTAGCAAGTTATGAATAAAGAATCCTAATTGATAACTCTTTCGGACTTGGATGATAACTGATGCAGCTTCTGAGTTCGTTATCCGAGCGAACGGGGCTATTCTCAAGAAGCTCAAAAACTTGGTCTATAGGTATGAAAATATGAACAGCCCCCAACTTCCAATTCTGGGGGAGAAGAATAATTTACATTCCCCCAATACCCCCAAAGTTGGAGGTCAAAGGGGCAGGGGATTTAGGGGGTTGATAAATATGAGAAGAATAAATTCATATTTTAATATGGCTAACGCCAAGCTGCGCTAACAGCAATGCCAAAGATTATACAAATTAAACCGTAACTCTTTACCAAGAATATATTTTTTATAGTGAAAATCTTATTCTTAAATTATGTATAATTTTATCGCGATATTTATAATACAAAACCAGATTTATCAAATATTACCAATTATTGAGAGCTTATATATTTAATTTAAAGCACTAAAAATATTCACGTATTAACATTTAAAAGTATTTCAATCTACTTTAATTCTTGTATTTTATAATTTAAATTATATATATTATTTTTATCGAAATAATTAATAGCTGCACCCTGACAATAGTTGATTAAGAGAAAAGATGTCCCTAATGACCCTTGGAAATTCCAAAACTGTGCATAGTAACTCTTACAAACGATACCTAGCGTAACTACAGATTTTGACCTATACAACCGCAATTTCCACTAGGTAATATTTCTACCTATATATTTACCTACGTATATCTTACTAATTATTTTTTTGAATAATATTCTGATAATTCATGAGATAATTATTAATTGTTGAGTTGCAGTCCGTAGTTGCGTCTAAAACTAAAATGTCTCACTATCAAAAATTACTCAGAGTTTCTACGCTTGGTAAATCTTTGTACAATATCACTTCCAAAATTGAAGCAATCGTAACTGAGTCGGGAGTCGAAACTGGACTTTGTACTTTATTTTTACGTCATACTTCTGCTAGTTTATTAATCCAAGAAAATGCCGACCCCAGAGTGTTGGAGGATTTAGCTAATTTTATGGCTAAAATGGTGCCGGAATCGGCTAATTATATCCATGATGACGAAGGTCCGGATGATATGCCAGCACATATCCGTACTGCGATTACTCACACCTCAGAACATATTCCAATTAATCGAGGACATTTGGTTTTAGGAACCTGGCAAGGAATCTATATTTGGGAACACCGACAACGCAATCACTCTAGAGAGTTGGTTGTTCATATTTCTGGATAATTTTTAAGGGAGTAGGGACTTGGAAAATTAAAAAATATTTTTTTATGTTTTATTTTTAGAAGGTGTAATTAAATGCAATCTAAAAGTCAGTTGTGTATTTCCAATACCTTGATGTTATTTTTTTAGACTTTTTAATACTGCTCTATTTTTTTATCTTTTGTCACTATTTAATTATCATCTCAAGTCAGAATCAATATATAATTATTAAGTTTATTTATTACAGTAAATTTATAACTAGTTTTTCCATTACAGTAAAATTATAAATTGTTTTTTATACTGACTGTATCAAGCTAGTTATTATTTATTTATGAAGCTAAATTTTTCACCGAATAATTCTTTTCAAGTTTTAGATGAAATTCTTGCCCAGCACGTTGTAAAACCTTTATCGCTTAATCCAAATCAATCTATAATTACAAGTTTCACTGAATTAGAAGTCAAGGTTATTCAACAAGTCTCTGATGTCCAGGTATTAAAAACTATTCGGGATAATTTAAAAAAAATACTTAATGCTTTACTGCATAACTTTCCAGAAAATATATTCTGGGATTTTGATTTTGTAGTTAGCAGTATGCTCAATCAAGCATTACTAGCTGATGCTCCCATAGATGTTTTAGATAATTTCAGCAATAAAATAGTTTTGTTGATGAATATGTTTGGTCGGGAATCAGAAATTCGCTTTCGATATATTCATGATTTTACATATGGATTTGACTGGGCTAGGTGGGTAAAGAAAAAACCTCATCACAGGGCTGATACAGAACCTTTTTGCTTTGATTTTTTAGACGATTTGCTTTGTAAAGGTGAGGAAATCTTACAACGTATCAAGAAGGATGATGTTAAGTATCCTCACATATCTGAGAAGCGTTATCGCAATCCTTTTTGCTTTTCGAGAGAACCGAAAGATGAGTGTCGTCTGCTGACCTATCTTGCTGCTCGCGAATGTATCCCAGTTCCAGGATGGGAGTGGAATACTGTTGCTGTATGGGATAAGCCTTTTTACCAAATGCGTGAAGATGCTTCTAAACAGTTGAATATTGAAAAAAGGTAATTGCTAATTGCTAATT
>CAKZYM010000285.1 GCA_937884685.1 uncultured Calothrix sp. | reverse complement strand
TTTTTGGGAAAACTTTTTCACCTATCGCTCTAAGCCCCACTCTACAACGCTTTTAGTGTTTTAAAAAACTTTCTTTGGTGGCACATCTGAATTGGATTTTACCTTCGAGGGCTTGAAATTACCTTTTTAGGTCAACAGGAAGTTTGTTTTCAAAGCATTATTTAATTATAAGAATCGAAAAAGTCTCCTCCGCGCTTCAAGTTTAAGCAACAATGGTTATGCATTGTTGGCTTAAAGGAGAATAACTTTGAATTTTCAATCTGCCATTGCAGTTTTAAATGAGTTTTGGAGTACTCAAGGTTGTTTGATTGCTCAGTCATACGATATTGAGAAGGGAGCGGGGACTAAGAATCCGCATACTTTTTTAAGAGCTTTAGGACCAGAACCTTGGTCTGTGGCTTATGTTGAACCTTGTCGTCGCCCGACTGATGGACGTTATGGAGATAATCCAAACCGTTTTCAATATTATTATCAGTACCAAGTTCTGATTAAACCTTCACCGGATAACATCCAAGAAATTTATTTGGATTCTTTGAAGGCTTTGGGAATTCAACCCGAAGAACACGATATAAGATTTGTAGAAGATAACTGGGAAGATGCAACTGTAGGTGCTTGGGGAACTGGTTGGGAAGTTTGGCTCGATGGGATGGAAGTAACTCAGTTCACCTACTTCCAACAATGTGGGGGAATTGATTGTCGTCCGGTGTCGATTGAAATGACTTATGGTTTGGAGCGATTGGTGATGTATCTACAAGAAGTAGAAGCGATTACCAAGATTGATTGGACTGACAATATGAAATATGGAGATATTCACCTCCAAGGAGAGATTGAGCAGTGTACATATAATTTTGAAGCTTCAAATCCCCAGATGCTGTTAACTCTATTCAATATGTATGAGGAAGAAGCCAAGCAATTAACTGAGAGAGGTTTAGTTTTACCAAGCTTAGACTATATTATGAAGTGTTCTCATACTTTTAATTTGCTTGATGCAAGAGGTGTGATTGCAGTCACCGAAAGAACTCGGTACATTGGCAGAATTAGAAGTTTGGCAAGGAAGGTAGCTCAACTTTACGTAGAACAGAGAGAAAAGTTAGGTTTCCCATTGTCGAAAAAAGTTGTTGTATAAAGATATCTTGAGCTAAAGAACAGAAAAAAATCAAAGATATTAAGCCATATATCTACAATGTCCCGCTGATTTTAAACAAGCGGGATATTTTATCAAGCTGTTTACAGAATAATTTTTTCTGTGCCTCTCCTGCTCAAATTGATTTAGCAATTTTGCTGTTGTGAAATACAAGTGCTATAAATTGCTCAATCCTCTGCAATAATTCTAATATTGCGAATATCCGAACTTTTTCAATAAATGGCTACTCTGAATGAAATATTAAAACCTATTGCTAATTGGTTTAGCTCTTTAGGTGTTCCCGAACCAATTGTACATTGGGGTCATCCAGCTATGATGGCAGTTGTAATCTTTGTGATGGGTACTTTTGTGGGTGTGACGGGTTGGCGATCGCGAATTACTGAAGACAAAGAAGCTGCGGTTCAAAGTCGCAGCGGTCATCATAAACTGGCACCGTGGATGTTTTTATTCATGATCTTGGGTTCTATTGGTGGAGTTTTATCTTTGGTAATGCAAGATCAACCAATTTTACAAAGCTCTCATTTTTGGACTGGCTCGATTCTATTGATACTACTAGGAATAAATGCCACAATCTCTCTAACAAAATTTGGGGGTAGTAAGTCAGGTTTGCGAGCGCTTCATGCTTATTTAGGTAGCACTGCACTTTGTGTAATGGTCTTGCATGCTGTACTTGGATTTAGATTAGGTACGTCAATATAATGTAATTACTTAGCTTGATTGACCGACCATAATGAGGGACTATTTTCTCCTCTTCTTTACATGAGGAAGGGATAAAACTTTATATTCACTATTTTTTTAGCTTAATGGTTCAAGCTCCAGGTTTGATTATTTGTCTTGGTTATATTTTGGGGTTGCTACTAAGTGCGAATCCTTGGGGTGGGGTATTTATATTATTTTTAAGCGTAGTGATAGCTGTTGTGTTTCAAAGACAGCGTATTGTTTCCAAGAAACTTGGTTTCCAAAAAACAAACCCTAAAGCTACTAAAAAGGCTGCACATAATTTACGAACTATTCCTCACCCTAGAATATTATTGGTTGCAGGCTTAATCGGATTATTGGCAACATTTTATTTTCAACTGCGTGTTCCCCAACCAGAAGATAACGATATTAGTAGGTCAGTTCCCCTTGGGAATAGCAAGAATCAAGAACAGTTGGTAATTGTTAGAGGTGACGTAGTAAGCACACCCCGTCTAACTCGTTCTGGAAAAGGACAATTTTGGTTAAATGCAACCCAAATTTCTGATGTCACAAGTAAAAAAGGTGAAGAGGGAGCTAATAAAGGAGTTACTGGAAAGTTATATGTAACTGTACCAATTCTAAAATCTACGGGTTTGTACCCAAATCAACAAGTTGAAGTTACCGGAGTTTTATATAAACCTAAAAGCGCATTAAATCCTGGAGCTTTTGATTTTAAAAAATATCTGCAGAAACAAGGTGCTTTTGCTGGTTTAAGTGGAACACAATTGAAGGATTTTGATAAAAATAATTTTGATAAAAAAGATAAGTGGGGATGGTGGAAGTTACGACAGAAAATAATCAAATCGCAAGTTCGTTGGCTGGGTGTTCCGGAAGGTCCGCTTATAAGTGCAATGGTTTTAGGAAGCAAAGCGGTTGATTTACCCTACGATACTCGGGATTTATTTGTCCAAGCTGGATTAGCTCATTCTATAGCTGCTTCGGGATTTCACGTTTCGTTAATTTTAGGTTTAGTTTTAGGTTTCACAAAACGGCTCACCAGAAAAACCCAATTTATATCCGGTTGTTTAGCATTAATTTTATTTTTGAGCTTAACAGGTTTACAGCCTTCAGTTGTTAGAGCAGTAATTATGGGGTTCGCAGCTTTAATTGGTATCGGTCTGAAACGGAAGGTCAAACAGTTGGGTTCTTTGATAATTACAGCGACTCTATTATTACTATTTAATCCTCTGTGGATTTGGGATTTGGGATTTCAATTGAGTTTTTTAGCAACTTTGGGACTAATTCTCACGGTACCTGCTATTACAAAACGTTTGGGATGGTTACCACTAACTATTGCATCTTTAATTGCAGTTCCTTTAGCAGCAACAATTTGGACTTTACCTCTACAGCTTTACGTATTTGGTGTGGTACCTTCTTACGGGATTGTACTAAATATTATCGTTACACCTTTAATATCTGTAATCAGTATTGGTGGAATTATTAGTGCTGTTGCTGCATTAATCTTTCCTTTTGCAGGGAGCGCCTTGGCTAGCATACTGCATTATCCAACCGATTTCTTAATCAAAATAGTAGAATTTTTTAGTAATTTACCAGGAAACTCGGTGGCTGTCGGTAGGATAGCTATCTGGCAATTAATTATTATTTATGGGCTGCTTTTCTGTACTTGGCAGATATATTGGTGGCAAAAACGCTGGTTTATTGCAATGCTAATTTCCATTGGTTTAGTATTTATCCCAGCTTGGCATTCAGCTAATAGTTTATTCCGCGTTACTCTCTTAGCTGCTGGAAGAGAACCAGCTATAGTAATTCAGGATAAAGGAAAAATAATTGTAATTAATAGCGCAGATGAAGAGGTAGGAAATTTCACGATAGTACCCTTCTTACAACAACAAGGTATAAATATAATTGATTGGGCAATTGCAACAGATTTTCAAAACGATGGTAGTAATGGCTGGTTGGAAATAATCAAACATTTAGGCATAAAAAGCTTTTATGATTATTCTGCCAGTCCAAATTATGCTTTAACTCAAAAAACAATTCAAACAAAAATACAGAAAGGTAAAGGAATATACCAGGTTTTATCTTTGGGTCAAACAGTGAATACCGGTTCGACAGTTACACGAATGCTTAATAACCAATTGCCAATAATACAGATGCAAATACGCAATCAATCTTGGCTATTTGTAGGCAATCAGAAACCAGAAGAACTACGTAAGCTAATTAAAACCTCAAATTTACCACGTCCGCAAGTCCTTTGGTGTCCGACCAAATCATTAAAAATACTAGTTCCCGCTATACAACCGCAAGTAGCAATCGCACCTGATGCAAAGCTTGAAACTAAGGATTTATCTATACTCAATCAAAGCAAAACACAACTATTATTTACGGGAAGAGATGGTGCAATTCAGTGGACACCTCAACGTAAATTTGAGACTTTTGTTCGGAATACGGAAGATATGAATTCGGTGCTGTAATCTTTCACCTAACCTAATTTATTGATAAATTCAACAAACCTATGATATTTTATCTAACATAGACAAAACATGCCTTTTGGAGAGGTGGCAGAGTGGTTGAATGCGGCGCACTCGAAATGCGTTATACCTTTACGGGTATCGGGGGTTCGAATCCCCCCCTCTCCGTTTAGTTTCAATTTCAGATTAGGTTTCCGATTACAGGATTTTAGCAGCTACTTAAGTTAAATAACTAAGATTTTGAAATAATTTTAATATTAGGTAGTTGAAAATTTGAAATTTTCATAATTATCCGTAATTAGCCTTTTAAGAATTGATTTAATTTAAATATTATATTAATCAACAAGTAGTAATTTACATCTACACCAAGCAATTATGTAAGGCTCAAAAAGCTGCTAATTATTCTTGACTACAAGTTATCTTCCTAAGTAAAAAAGCATTTTATTGGCATAAACATAGTATAAAATATGTTGCATATACTGAGGCATTCCATTAAATTAGACTCAAAGTGTGAGGAGTTTATATATGTTGTGATGTATTCAATATAGCTAATAATCACGCAAGAGGTTTCGGTATGACGGGCTTCCAAGATACCGTGAAGAATCTGAAAAACGTTGGTATATAAACATTACGTTGATAAATGAAAAATAGAAATTTCAGCGAACGTCAAAACTTTTACTCTACAAGGGACGTTGTTAATTCACATTAGGCGTAATTCATTTATAACTGTTAATAAGTTGCGGTTTCTAAAGCTTCTTTACTCAAAACCTGATTTAACTTACCACTACGATAGCCTTCTAAATCTAAAGTGACATAAATAAAGCCAAATTCTTGAAAAGCAGATACCACCAATTTTAAATCTATATTAGCTATAAAACTTTGAATTCGTTCTGGTGGTAGTTCTATACGTGCTGTATCGTTTTCGGAACGAACCCGTAAATTATCCCATCCCAATTTACGTAAATAAATCTCTGCTCTTCCTACTCGCTGTAACTTTATTACGGTAATCTCTTCACCATAGGGAAAACGAGAGCTAAGACAAGGTTGTGCTGGTTTATCCCACCAAGACAAACCTAAATGTTGGGAAATTTGACGAACTTCTATTTTGCTAACACCAATTTCTGCTAAAGGAGAACGAGCACCTCTTTCTTTTGCTGCTTGTATCCCAGGACGATAATCTTTTAAATCGTCTGCATTTACACCATCAATGACGTAGGGATAGCCTAATTTAGTTGCTAAAGGTTTTAGCGTATCGTGTAATTCGCTTTTGCAAAAATAGCAGCGGTTAATCGGATTAGAAGTATAGTTTGGATTATCCATCTCATGAGTTTCTACAACTTGATGACGAATCCCGATGGTTGCTGCTTGAATTTTGGCATCTTCCAATTCTTCTGGCAATAAACTGGGTGACTTTGCAGTTATAGCCAGGGCTTTATCTCCCAAAACATCATAAGCAATTTTGGCAACCAAAGTACTATCAACTCCCCCAGAATAAGCAATTATTGCTTGCTCCATTTCTTGAAATAAAGTTTGTAACTGTTCTAGTTTTTCCATCTTCATCATTTCCTAAACCGAGTCAAAAAATTTAGTGAACTAATTATTCTATTTTAAGAAGATTTAAGTGGAGTACGTTAAGCTAATTCGTCAATCCAATGTAATATATTGAGACAACATTGTTGCTAATAGCGGTAAATCAATCGGTTTACAAATATAATCGTTGGCTCCTGCTTTAAGACAAGTATCGCGATCGCCTTTCATTGCCATTGCAGTTTGGGCAATAATACAAATGTCTGAATATTGCTGATGCTCCCGAAGTTGTTCGACCAATTTAATACCATTAGCATCTGGTAAAACAATATCTATTAAAATCAATGAGTAATCTTGTTTACTTAAAGAATTCCACATTTGGGCAGCATTTTTCACCCAAGTGATTTTACATTTCAATCTTTCTAGATAAGTTTTAATTAACTCAGCATTAGGAGCATCATCTTCTACCAATAAAATACTTGAAGAATGTTTTGATACTGGTATATTACTATTTTTTTCTTTGTTCTTATCTTTCTGAATTTGTTCTCGGGATATAGTATTGGCTTCTTGTTGGCCATGAGAATTTTGTTCTACGGGAATTACTATAGTAAAGCGGGAGCCTTTATTTACGACAGATTCTACTTCAACCCACCCACCGTGAATTTCAGCAAGTTTACGAGTTACTGTTAAACCTAAACCCGTCCCTTCTTCACCGTTTACATGTCTCTCGTTAAAAATTTGAAAATATGGTTGAAAAAGTTCACTTTGATTTTCCTGACTAATACCGATTCCAGTATCCCAAACCGTGAAATACATCAAATCTTCTTTACTATTAACTTCTAAACCTACTGTTCCAGTTTTGGTGAACTTTACAGCATTAAAAAGTAAATTTAAAAGTATTTGCTTGAGCCGTAGGGGGTCGGCTACCATATTTTGAATACTGGGGTCTATATCAAACTGCATTTGTAATCCCTTGTTTGCAGCTTTCTCCTTAACTAGTGCTAATACATTACGACATAACTGGGGTAAATCTATTGTCTCCCAATTTACTTCTAACTGATTCGCTTCGATTTTAGATAAATCAAGAATGTCGTTGATTAAAGCCAAAAGATGCTTACCGCTCGACTGAATAATATTTAAATACTCGTGATGACGCTGCTTCGTTGGGTCATAACCTTGAGCTAATAACAAATGAGTAAAACCAATAATTGAACTCAAAGGGGTGCGAATTTCATGGCTGGTATTCGCCAAAAACTGGTTTTTAAGTTGGTTGGTACGTTTTAATTCTTGATTGCGATTTTTGAAATGTTGAGCTTCTTGCTGTAAAGATTCTATTTGTTTAAGTCGAGTTAAAGCTTCCGTACATATTACAGCAGCTTTTGCCATTAAATCTAAGATTTGCTCGATTATAAACACATCTGAAGTATCTGTAGGAGGCTTCAAAGAAGTAATTGTCCACCCAACAACTCCTAGAGATTCATTGGCTAAGCCCCAAGCTGATTGTGGTTTTTGATTTTCTAATTGCTCTAAGTCTTTTAATTCTATCTCCGAATTCAACTCCAAGTCTAACTTCTTAGCTTTTCCTATATTTACAGCTAATGATGAAGTTTCGACATGAATTGTTGAACCAGAAGATATACAACAAATTTTGCAAGTAGTTTTTTGAGGTTGAACAATCGCAATTGCGACTTCCCCTGATGTACAAAAGCTCACTATGCTTGAACTTAATGCAATGCTAAGTTCATTAACTACTGCTTGAAAAATTTCTGCTTGCTTTGTTTGAGTATTTTGTTGATAGTTGTTGCTTAGCGGAGGATGTCCCTTAGGAGAAGATGGACTTTCCTCATAGGACATAGTTAAAGTTAGACAATGGTTGAGTCTACTTTGCAGTTGATTCAAACTGCGTTCCAACCACAACTCGGCTTGAAGCTGTTCCATTGTTGTCAAAACTGTTGATGAATTGGAATCTAATTGTGAGTTTTGCTCTTGTAAGCTTGAATACTGCTGCATGGTCAACTCGACCGCTGAATAATTTTAATAGCTGTGCTTGAGGCTAGATAGACGTGAGTATATTAGCGCACAATCCCTTCTATATATATAAACTAAAACTGTTAGTGTCAAATATGACTAGAAAATAATAGCGATTATCTCTTGAAATATCATGATTATTTATTTTTACTGGCTTTGCGGTCTGCTGACAACTCTTTTTTCGATTAACATGCCTAAAACTAAGGTTATACGGACACAAACAGAATTTCGACCAATGTCTATTAACTATTGCGTTGGAATAACTTTATACCAGTTTAAATTCTAGCTATCTCTAGCCTATTTCTATTTTTTCTACAACTCTTTAATCTAATTGTTTAATAATTTTTGTCAAAGTTCTCATTTTTTATATACTTAAGATATACGAAACTATTTTATTCTTAAAAGAATGGCATGCTGATTTTAACTATTGCATAGCCTATATAAACAAGCCTTACATATAAATAAAGCAAATAAATTATTTTCTTACTCGAATTATATTTATATTTCAGGATATTCGATAGCTAAAAATTTCTCAACTAGTATATGAAGTATGATTGCCTAAAATAATTATTAGAAATAACTATTAATATTACTAATGTATTGAAATTTTTATCAGTTATGTTTTGATTTTTGATAGAACTTAAGTACTCATGCCAAAAAACTAGACTTTGCAATTATTATCTCTCTAAATCTGACGCTTCACGTAAACGGGAAAAGCTACACTAATAACCGGGAAAGTTTTATAATATCTCGTTTGTATGGCGTAAAAATTTAAGTGTTGCTCGTTGTTCTTCTCAGTTGATTTCTAAGAAGAACTTGCGAGCAACGGCTTGAATAAAAGTTGAGGGTTAAGAATAAAGTTGATAACTAAGCTCGGAAAGCTAGTCAACCCTGAAAAAACCTCCAACATTAACCTCAGACTAAGCTCAAGTGCCTAGAATCAGATATTGAATTGGGAAAACTATGGTGCAAATTAAGGATTGATAACGTTAAAGTAAATTGCTGCTACCAAAATATTACCAGCCAGCAGAATAACGCTGATTAGAGTGCGGTAAGGGAAAGGTGCTTTAGCATCTGTTTGAGCAACATCTACACCAACTTTAGCCATAATCGTTTCTCCTAATTTAAGGACTTCTTAACAAATACCAAATAGCTGCCATTTTTCGTGAAATTCGTTAAAAAGATTTTCATAAAATCCATAAAAGTCTGGTTGTATTTACCTTGCTTGCGAATATAACTTCTGTGGATAGTTGACTATTCAATAGCAGCATGATATGAACTGCGGACTAAAGGACCAGAGCGAACATGAGAGAATCCTAATTCACGTGCCCTACAGCCTAATTCTTCAAATTCTGCTGGTGTCCAATATTTTTGCACGGGTAAATGTTCTAGTGAAGGTCGCATATATTGACCAATTGTGAGGCGATCGCACTCAACATGACGTAAATCCTTCATGGTCTCGATGACTTCTTCAACTGTTTCACCATGTCCGAGCATTAAGCCGGATTTGGTCGGAATGGTGGAGTCAATTTGTTTAACTAATTGCAATACCTGTAAAGAGCGGTGGTATTTTGCTCCTCGACGCACGGGACCTTGTAAGCGCTTTACTGTCTCAATATTATGGTTGTAGCAGGCTGGTTTTGCTAAAGTAATTATTTCTATGGGTTCTGTTTTTCCATAGAAATCTGGCGTTAAGACTTCGATTTTAGTTTCTGGGTTGAGTTGACGAATGGTTTCCATTGTCTTTACAAACCAACTTGCACCTCCGTCAGATAAATCATCGCGAGCGACGGAAGTTAACACTACATACTGCAATCCTAAAAGCTCTATAGCTCGTGCTACTTTCTCTGGTTCTTCAGGGTCTAAAGGAACTGGAGAATGACCTTTATCTACTTGACAAAAAGCACATGACCTTGTGCAGGTGGGTCCCATTAATAAGAAGCTTGCGGTTTTTTGCGAATAGCACTCTCCACGATTGGGACAGCGACCTTCTTCACAAATAGTGTGTATTTGTCGCTGCTTAATAATACGTTGTACAGTCGAAAGTTCGCTAGCTTTGCCAATGGGACGACGTAACCACGATGGCATTGCTGTAATTTCTGATTTTATAGAAGCTTTTTTTGAGGAAGTCATAGACTCCATTTTTGAAATTAATACAGATTAACGCTGATTAAATTTAACTTACACTAGTTGCAGTACTTGAGGGGATTTAAATTAAAAGTATTTTTATTCTCTAGGTAAGTATATAAGCAGCCCTGCGCTTAGACGATTAAGAAAAAGTTTGAAATTTTGATATGAACATTCAGAAGTCACGTCTAGAGATGACTATAGCTGGTTTTCCGTGCGTAAGTCGTAATACCTATAAATACAGCGAAAAAGAATGGAAAATACTTAAAAGATACTTTGAATTGCTGAGGATTCATAGCTATTAGATATCCGATTTATATGCAGAATTAAGCCTCATACGCTGATGAATAACGCAAAAATCATTATTTAGCAAGCTATATATTAAAGCCACAATCAAGAAATTGTCATGTTTTATAAAACACTTATGTAATTGCTATTTTCGCGGAAATTACTCTCCCCCAATTAACATAATCTTTGGATATAGTGGGATAACTCCAGTATACAGAAGCGGCGAAAACGCCATTTAAACCTAAATTATCTTTTTAGAGCGAAACATTGTGGCAAATAATAAAATTTTAGTTATTGATGACACTACCGTAGTTAGGGTAAAAGTAAGAGAAATGTTGCCTCCAGGGAACTTCCAAGTGCTGGAAGCAAAAGATGGATTGGAGGGACTTAAATTAATTCGTAAGGAAAAATTTAGTTTGATAATGCTGGATTTCTTACTACCAAAGATGAGTGGTTGGGAAGTTTACCAAGAAATTCAGGCTCAACCAGATTTAAGAAAAACTCCTTTAGTTGTAATGTCGGGACGTAAAGAGGAAGTTACAGAGAAAATTTCTGAACCTTTTGAACATTTTGAATTTTTGAACAAGCCTTTTGACCAAAAGCAGTTAATTAGCTCAATTAAAGCAGCTATGGCAAAAGCTAAACAACCTCGAAATCAACCCGTTACCGTAGCAGCAGCCACTCAAAATGGAACTAATGGAACTAATGGAACTTTAACAGCCCAATTCCCTAATTCTCAAGCAGAAATAGACGCTCTTAACCAAAAAATGGCAAAAATGCAGTCAGAAATAGATGGTTTGAAAAAACAGTTAACTCAAGTTGTTGCTTTTATCAAACAAAAGATGAAATAGA
>CAKZYM010000284.1 GCA_937884685.1 uncultured Calothrix sp. | reverse complement strand
CCTGTTGGGGATTGTTTAGCAATAAAGGTTGATTGCCTTTAACTTGTTGAGCTATTTTAGAGCTAATTAAATCAAGCATAACAATTTATAGATTAAGCAAATTAAGTAGGTCGGCGTTGAAAATTGTAATTAGGGCAAGGCAGTCGGCAGTGGGAATAAGGGTTTGAGGCTAATTTACATTTTGTTATATAGTTCTGTTTTTTTCTGCCGACTTACTTAAGCAGATTAAGCGAATTAAGCTAAAAGGATTTTTTAAGTATCTAGCGCGTTATTACCGCTACTACAAAAGCAAAGTCTACCTGCATATATTAATTTTCCCCAGACAGGGAATGAAGCAGAGCAATTTCCACAACTCGAAGCTTTGAGAATTTTATTTAGGAATTTTATTTGAGAATCTTACCTGAGAATTTTACTTGAGAATTTTCAATTAATTTTGTACGACTATTTATTAAATTTATTAAACGAAAAAAACTCATCTACTGATAATTAACCTTGCTGGCTGCCAATTAGACGAGTATATACTCCACTTTGGTTGCGTAATTCTTCATGGGTTCCTCTTTGCGTAACTTTACCATTTTGTAGAACAATAATTTCATCGCAATCGCGGATTGTACTCAGACGGTGTGCAATCACAATACAGGAACAACCACGTCGTCTTAAATTGCGGTCAATCTTTAATTCTGTTTCTGGGTCGAGGGCACTTGTAGCTTCATCTAGTACCAGAATAGCTGGATTTCTGACTAAAGCTCTGGCAATTTCCAAACGTTGTCGTTGTCCTCCGCTCATATTTGTGCCACCTTCGGATAATTCAGCTTCATATCCACCAGGCATATTCAATATTAGGTCATGGATGACCGCATCTTCACAAGCACGTTGTATATCTTCTGGCGATACTGTTGGGTCCCAAAGCGTGAGGTTATCCCGAACTGTCCCCTCAAATATAAATATATCTTGTTCTACCATTGCCACAGAATCTGATAGAATTGAGCGAGGAATTTCACTCCTAGATATATCATCAAAAAGAATTTCCCCATTCCAAACTGGATAAAGACCCGTAACCAGTTTAGCGACCGTAGACTTACCAGAACCACTTCCTCCCACGAATGCAACTCTTTCACCTGGTTTAACAGTTAAGCTTAAGTTTTCTATTAATGGCGCTTCTAAACGACTGTAGCCAAAGTTAACATTTTGCAATTCTATATAGCCTTGTAGCTGAAATGAATCTTTTTGAATAGTAAACTCTTGGTTATAAGCTTCTTTGCTGACAGTACGTTCTGATTCTGGGTCAAGAGGATTTTGCAATACATCATCAAGTCTATTTAAATCTGCTTCTAATTCTTGGAGCGTACTACCAAAACCGACTAAATTATTAACCGGCCCGAGAAATTGTGTAGTAAGAGCTTGGAAAGCAACTAGATCCCCGATACTCAAGTTATCATCACTCATTACACGTAAACCACCGACTAATAAAATAGAAGCTGTCGCTAAAGATGTGAGCAAAATTGGTAAATTGGATAGGATTTGACTGGGTAGAGCCAATTCTTGCTGAGCGTTCATCATTTTAGCGTAGTAGCCGCTAAATTTGGCAAACAAATCCGGTTCCAAGCCACTGGCTTTGATTGTTTCTATCGATTGGATACCACCAATCGCAACACCAGATACTTTTCCATTTTCTTGAGCAATTTTCATGTTGGCATCAATACGACTGCGCGATAAAAATTGCAGAGCCAAAAAATTGACAGCAGCAAAAAAAACTGCTATAGCTGTTAATATCCGGTCAAAGGAAATCATAATCACAGCGTAAAAAAGTATCATTACAGTATCAATAACAGTAGTTGCCAGTCGTCCGGAAAGTATCTGTGCAACTTTATCGTTCAAATCATTTCTACTGCTAATTTCCCCCGTAAACCGCTGTGCGTAAAATCCAATTGGTAACCGCAAAGTGTGCCAAAGATAATTACCAGACATTGCTATCGATAGCTTCACCATTAAGCGTCGCAAATACAAAAACCGCATGTGTGCAAGAGATGCTTTAATCAAAGCTGTTAGAACCATTCCCAAAATCAAAGGTCGCAGCCACTCTTGATGTTCTCCCGAAAGAATTTCATCAACAAATACCTTTGAAAAGGCTGGCACAGCTAACCTTGGTATAGTTAATAAAAGCCCCGCAAGTAAACAAAAAGCAATGGCATTTTGCGAAGTTCTCAGACGAGAAGCGAAAGCAGCGAAAGTACTCCTTTTTTTACCTCCTTTTTTGAACTCCGGACCTGGTTCCATAACTAGAACCACACCCGTATAAGCTTTGTCGAACTCATCCCAAGTAATCTTACGACGACCGCTAGCTGGGTCGCTAAGATAAACATAGTCTTTCTTTTTGCTAAAACCTTCCACCACTAAAAAGTGATTAAAGTTCCAAAAAACAATATACGGAGGCTTAAATTCTGTAAGTTTTTCTAAAGGCTTTTTAAACCCTTTTGCTTCTAAACCGTAAAATCTTGCAGCTTTGAGTATGTTTGAAGCTTTACTACCATCCCGCGAAACACCACACTCGCTACGCAACTCAGTTAAGGGAACAATACGTCCATAATAAGCTAGTATAATTGCCAATGCAGCAGCACCACATTCGACTGCCTCCATTTGTATTATTGCAGGAGTGCGGACGTAATCCGGTTGGAATTTGAAAAAAGATTTAATAAATTGTACTGCGTTACCAATATTCATCGAATTTATAAATAATTAGTTTTAAGGTGCTTTGAGTGTAGCCACGACACAATCTTATTTACTGATGCGAATCTGTAAACAATCTACTGAATACCAGTCCATTCCCGTAAAATAGGAATTACAAATTCAATCGGAGCCATCGTATCAGTTACTACCTTTACCTGTGCGGTAGTTCCTGGTTTCATCTGAAAATCATCGGGTCCTTGAGAAGAAGACCATATAAACTTGCTGGAGTCATCAGGATTTCTTTCGAGCTTTGCAACAATTTGTACTATGGAACTACCACTGCTAGAAAGATTTTGGGCTATGGTGTTAGCTAAATTCTCATTTCCTGTGATTGCGACCATTTCTTCTACCGATACTGCTTGTTCGGAAATTTCTGTGACCTTACCAACTATCCCACCAAAGCGTTCGCGGCTGACATTACTGGGAGTAACTTGTACTGTCATTCCTGGTTCAATTTGTCTACCATCTTTGTCTGCAAAATACATCACGCTCTTGAATTCGGCTTTATCCCCACTGGTGTCAACCGATGCAATACGGGAACCAGCACTAACTGCTTGACCTGCAACAATAGGAACTTCTGTAACCCGACCAGTAAATGGACTGAGAATTTCGCTTTTATTTTTTTTCTCTAACACAAGTTGAGCAATGCTACGCTCAAGTTCTTTGATTGCATTGTTGTTTTCAAATCTTTTGTTAAGTTCTTGTTCTACTAATTGTTGTTCTGTAACGTCAAGCTCCTGCATTTTCGTCTTAATTTGCTCAATGGAGTTGCTATTTTCAACTCTTTTGGATTCTATATCAACATTTTGAAGTTCGTTTTCTTGAAGTTGAGCTTCTAACTCAGAGATTTGAGTTAAATTGGCATCTAGTTGATTTTTTGATTCCAAAAACAAATCTTCAGAAATTGCATCTTTTTTCCAGAGTTCCTCACGCACCTTCATCCTTCTTCTAAGTGTAGACGTTGAACCTTGAGCTTGTTGTAAACTTTGTTGCAGGCTTCTACGCCGTGCATCGATAGATTGACTACTTTTCTCTCCTACAATTGGCCCAAATCTTTTAGTAGCGGCTAAATTACTTTGCAAGTTGTCTAGCTGCTGTTTTAAGTTCTCCCGTTGTAAATTAATTCCTTGAATGAACGCTCTATTAGTCAGCTTATTTTGATTTTCCAGATCCAGCTTCTTAGCCCTCTCTTGTTCTATTTGTTTTTCGAGTTGTGGCTGTTCAATAGTGGCGATTTTATCTCCCTTTTTAATTTTATTCCCTGGCTCAATTTCTAATTTTGATATTTGACCTTCAGCTGTTATTTGTAAAGATTTTAGAACTCGCGGACGCGTTAATATAGCCTGACCGTTAACAGTAATTGGGATTTGACCTAAAACACTCCAAGTTGCAGCAGCAACAACTAAAAATCCGGCTGTTGCTAGCGGTAACCAAACTTTGGGGCTAACCACTTGCATCATTTGGTCTAGTTGCTCGGGAGAAGATAAACGTTCGAGCGACTTTTCACGAAAAAGCTTTTTCGGTTGGTTCGGTTGCGATGTCATAATTGTTCGCTAAAGAATATACTGATAACTATCTAAATTAGTTAATATTGAAGGTTGTAATTAGGACAAAGTAGTGAGTATAATTTGTAATTCTTAATTCATGGTGAAAATGGTTTTAAGCCAATTTAGACTCTGTAACATAGCCCCGGTTTATTTGTGCTGACTTACTTAAATAAAACTTTCAAGCGTTTGAGCATCCAGTCAAATCGGGCACCTCCCAAGAAGAGATTTCCCATTAATTTCATATCCATTTCATCTTCATATTCTATATTTTGAGACAATCTTCGTCCTATTTGATAAGGGCTTTTTCCATACCCTAGACGATTAATTAAGCTTTCTAACCTAATAGAAATTAAGATTGAAATTAGTCGGTAAAAACGAGACCCACTAGGGAAATTTTGCTGAAGTTGTACAAACAGCAATTGTTTATTTATGACTAAGACCTTACAGACTTCAAGGGTTGTAAAAGTATAGTTTGACAAACGTTTATCAATCAGAGTAGTTTCACCGATTATCTCGCTAACAGAAGATGCTGCTATTTCATATCCTGGTGAATCAACTTCATCGGAGTCTTCTAATAACGAAAAAACATTAATAAGTGAGCGAGGATTTTCTTCTTTAAAACATACAGACACACTCCCTTCTATCAATATATATATATTTTCCACTGCTCTACCCGCACGAACTAAAACAGTATCCGGAGCTACAGTTTCGAGGTAACTGTTCTCTATTATCCAATCAACATCACTATCACTGAGTTCCCCAAACAGCATCAAACTATCTTGGATGGGGGGAATTTTGATGTTACGACGACTAATAAATTTTTTAACTAAGCGTTCAAAGCGCTCCAAAACTAAAGTAGCCATCGCTTGGTAAAAGCGGGAAGCAAAAGCAGTATCTTCATGCAGTTTTACTAGTAAGTCATGACTATATATAGATAAAACAACCGAATTTTCTATAGCTCTAACTGTTGTTGCTGAAGGACTAAAATGAAGTAAAGAAAATTCACCTAATATCTCACCTGGAGAAAAACGCGCAATTTCTTCTTCTAAATCGTTATTATCTTCAAGAACAGCGAAAACCTCAGTCATAGCACTTTCAGGATTTTGCTTGAGGGTAGCGTTAAAACTACCTTCTAAAACTATATACAAACATTCCACTTGACGCTGCTCGTGTATAAGTACATCCCCAGCATTTATTGTTAGGGTACGACTGTTAGAGCTTATCCAGTTGATGTCATGCTCATTTAATTGTTTAAGTAAAATTTCTATCATATGCTTTCTTTATTAAGATTTTTAATCACCTTTACTGTGAATGACATTATTGCGATTGAGAGTTAGTTGTTGAAAAGCTAGTTCTTCTAATGTAACTTTTGATAAAGCTACTAAAGTTGCTACTTCATCAGCAACTGTTCTAGATTTAACACCAAATTGCCTATCAAAATTCTCTAGATTTCTGGCAGCATTTACTAACAAAGCTTGGATAATTTTGAATGCACCGTCGCTGAGTGGAGGTTCTCCTCGATAATTTTCTAATCTACCTCCTCCACGATAATTAGGAAATGACTCTAAGCCAATAAAATGGAGAAACCAGTCGGCTCGATAGTTGCCAATTGCAGCTACAATACCTCTATAGTCTGCAATTAATTCATCTAATAAATTATTACGCATGGAGCCAAAAAAGCGACGAGTAAAATAATGGGTAGATTCATGCTCCAAACGGATTTTAAAAGAGAGTTGCTGCCATTCTGCTTCAGTTAATCCTAATTGATTAGCTGGTACATTGCTGTAGGCACCAGTACTAAGAAGAATAAATTTATCTTGATATAATTCTTTACGGGTAATCAAGCGTTTAAATTCACTCGACCATTCAGACTGTAAGTTATTATCTTGTATTTGCCACTGCTTTTTATATTGATAAATACGATTCCAATTATTATAGCCACTAACAATACAAGCTCCCATAGAATCAGGTATAGGTTCCGGTTCATTACGTTTAGTAATAGCCTGAACTAAAGCCAAGAAATCCTGACGATTGCTGATAATTATTACAGGAATTAAGCCAGAAAGAGTTTGGTGTATCTTAATTCTTAATGTTTCTGGCTCGTTTAGAATTAACCCCGGACAATTGTTAATAATATTTGTCAGTTTACCTCGGCGAGTTGCAGCCAGATATGCTTCTGTTTTGCTTATACCAGGAAGTATGGGGAAATTTAGTTGGATTAAAACCTGCCTTAAAACCTTATACGCTCCAATTTTTTCAGCCTCAATTACATACTGTTCCCAAGCTGCAATATAAGCTTCTGGTGTTGTTGGCAAAGTTTGCGAATATTGCCATTTTTCACTTTCAAAAATATTTTCATTATAAGTTAGTAGCTCTGCAATTTCTGAGCTAGTTGCACCAAATTTTTTCAAAATATTAGTACGTAACTCTTGCTGTTGCATAATCTCGAATTTTGTACATATATAATAAGTAGGTAAGTGTTGAAAATCTTAATTAGGACAAGAGAGTAGGGATTATAAAGTAAGGAATAAGTGTTTAAGGAAATTTATAATATGTTACTAATATGTTACATGACTCGGTTTATTTATGCCGACTTACTTACTCTCTTGTTAAAGATTAATTGTTACAAATAAATGGCTATTAATCATTTTGATAATATGATTTTTTTCGCAATTTCATCTATAATTTGAGAAATTGGATCTTTGGGATATTTTAGGCAAAATATATCAGAACTAGCAAGACGCAAAATATCTTTTGATTCAGGAATGATTCCCGCTACAGTTGCTTGATAGGTTGATTCTACTTTGTGCCTCAAGTCGTTAAAGTTGTAATCAGTCAATGCTTTATTAACTGTAAGCAATAACATTGGTACTTTTAGTCTCCTAGCAACATCCACGGAAACAGCAGTACCTTGAAAATCTTGCTGGTCTGGTCGGAGTATTAATAAAACAATGTCTGAAGTTGTCAGCGAAATCAGTGACTCCTGACTCAAACCGGGGTGTGTATCTACAAATAAATAGTCAATCTTTGTAATTTGAGTTAATTCTTCAAACCCCTTCAATAGCAACTCAACATCAAACCTTTCACGTAAAATACGAGTAATATCACTCAACTTTGTGCTTGAAGGAACTAGATATATGCGATTGCGTCGATTTGCTTCACGTTTAAGAACTGTTGTCACATCGTAAACTGCATCTCGGATAGGACATTGACCCCAAAGATAATTATTCAAGGTGCATTTTATATGGTTTTCGTCTAAACCAAACAGAATATGAATACCGGGTGAGTGAATATCTGTATCTACAATACCAACCCTATATCCCTTGCGAGCAACGCTGGCTGCAATATTCGCTGTTAAATTTGACTTTCCTGTACCCCCTCTGTATGAGTGGATAGAGATTATTTTAGGCATATTTTTAAATCATCATAGTTTATGAGTAGGTTGGAATTAAACATTCTATTCGTGATTGAGGAACAGAGGTTCAAGCGTAGTAGTTGTAACTGGTTAATACAAAAAATATACTGTTGTCAATCTATAAATAGGGTTATTTATAACCTCAAATCAGGAGACACCCGGTTTACTATGATATTTATCTTAAGCATATTTTTAGCCATAATTATTATTTTCCTGAATATTCACTGAACAAAACTGAGTTTTTGTGAATGGTAATATCTCAAATATTTTTTTATCTTAAGAACAGTTGCATTTGAACAACAAATGGCTAACAAATTTTAAATATTTATAAAAGTTTGCCATGAACAAAATTGAAACCGAAATCGTTCAAACAATCTGGAACGACGACTGATGGTTTGAAAATCAAAGCGATTGAAGATAAACCGTCAGAAATCAATATGATTGTTCCCTTTAATTCTGCTAGTGGAGAACCTATACCATTTCTTTATTAAAGATGTGCCGAATTAAGCCAACGTAGGTTGTGAGACTAGTTTGGGGTGTCGGTTTCCGTCCCCAAAACTAGCGAACCCGAAGGGGCTTTGTTGTTATGGCCCCAGCCTTATAGGCTGCGGGTGATTGAGCGCAGCCTCATACAGAATTGGTATTAGTGATATTGATTTAGAAGCAGTTACTGGAGGGAAAAGCAACAAGATAAATATTTTCTAGACTAGAAAATTGCTTCCCGAATATTTACTGAATAAAACAGAGTTTTTAGTAATGGCAATGTCTGGTTGATTTCTTTATCTTAGAAACAGTTGCACTTGAGCAACAAATGTCTAACAAATTTCAAGCATTATTTACAGGAATTTATCATGAACAAAATTGAAACCGAAATCGTTCAAACAATCTGGAACGACGAAGAAGAACATCAAGCTTTCTTGGCTAACCCTAAACAATATTTACTTGAAGAGGGACAAGAAATACCAAAAGATACGGAAGTGAATGTCTATGAAGATACTCCTTCTTTGCGTCATTTTCTACTGCCATCTGAAACAACTCAATTACCACAAACAGATGAGTTTTTCCATGAAATTGCGAAACGCGCCATCGAAGATTCTGATTTTAAAGCTGAGTTGCTCGAAAACCCTAAAACTGTTGCACGGGAAATGGGAATTGCGATTCCTGATGGTTTGAAAATCAAAGTGGTTGAAGATAAGCCGTCAGAAATCAATATGATTGTTCCCTTCAATTCTGCTAGTGGAGAACTCAGTGATATTGATTTAGAAGCAGTTGCAGGAGGTAAAGAAGCTAGTAAAGTTTGTGCGGGAGTAGGAGGTGTTTTAGGTGGTGGCTGTGCTGCTGCTGCTTTCTTCACAGCGGGTACAAGCGCTATTCCTTCTCTAGTTGGTGGTGGTGGAGCAGCAGCAGGGTCTGCTGCTGCATAAGTTATTAGGGTTAAATATTTACAGGAATTTATCATGAACAAAATTGAAACCGAAATCGTTCAAACAATCTGGAACGACGAAGAAGAACATCAAGCTTTCTTGGCTAACCCTAAACAATATTTACTTGAAGAGGGACAAGAAATACCAAAAGATACGGAAGTGAATGTCTATGAAGATACTCCTTCTTTGCGTCATTTTCTACTGCCATCTGAAACAACTCAATTACCACAAACAGATGAGTTTTTCCATGAAATTGCGAAACGCGCCATCGAAGATTCTGATTTTAAAGCTGAGTTGCTCGAAAACCCTAAAACTGTTGCACGGGAAATGGGAATTGCGATTCCTGATGGTTTGAAAATCAAAGTGGTTGAAGATAAGCCGTCAGAAATCAATATGATTGTTCCCTTCAATTCTGCTAGTGGAGAACTTAGCGATATTGATTTAGAAGCAGTTGCAGGAGGTAAAAGCGACACAAACAGAAAGATTTGCGGTGGAACTTCAGCAGCAGCCGGAATAGGTTGTGGAATTGGCGCTATCTTTAGCTTTGGAGCAACTGCCGCAGCCTCTGCTGCTGGTGTCGCAACAACTACAGGTGCATCACACTTAGCAGGGTGATAAAAAACCCTCAAATTCTAAGAAACATTTCTGTTTTTTACGTACATAAAGAGGCAATCGCCTTTTGAGGAAGCTTTTGTTATTTGCTGGAATCTAATCAATTGAGATAGATTCCAGCTATCTCACTCACAATCAAGACTATCTCAAAGTTATATTAAGCTAAAAAGCAGCTAAATTATATATTTGGACGGGCAGGGATGCCCGCACCACAAGATAATAAATAATTTTAATTATATGATTTAAATGCACAGCAGCTTATCCAATGCTTTGAGATAGTAAATAATTGGCGTTGCTGAATAAAGGTATGATTTGCCCCCCAGCCCCCAATTCTGGGGGAGAAAAATAATTTAAAGTCCCCCAATTTTGGGGGATTTAGGGGGCTAGTAAATTTGATAAAAATAAATTCATACTTCAATTCAGCAACGCCAAATAATTATTTGCCAAATATGCTCAGAATAAATCATCTTTAACGATTTTCACGTCTTTTCTTTGTTCAATGTTTTCCTACATAATTTTTGACATATGAAATTAATTGATAATTCAGAGAAAACTCTAATATCTACAACTGATTTAATTGATTTAGCAGAGCGAGCATTAAGTCCTGATGAATTAAATCATCTGCCTACCTATCCCACTAACAACAAGAGTTATCGGAAAGCGAAAAGATTGCTGGAACGTTGGGAAAATCTCGTTTGTATTCAAAAAAGCGATAAGAAAAACTTCGATTTGAGATTAGCTAGTTTAGGGTTAAATCGGGATTCAGCCCTTATAGGTTTGCAAACCCGTCGTCGCTTACAGGTTAAGGATTTACCTGATTGGGCTATAACCTTGGGAAAAATTCTCAATCAATCAATCTATCCACCGGATTCATCGATTCAAAGTTTATTGGACAACATTGACATAGAAAATCAAATATTATTTCCTGAGATACTTCATCCATTTATTAATTACTATATTTGTGAATTAAAGTCGATTTGGTCAAAATCTGAATTATACGTAAAACCCAAAGTTTTAAATCAAATTGCAGAGAATTTATTAACTCGTTTATCACATATTTGTGCGAGAACAATAGCCTATGATGTAAAGCAGAAGTCAGCTTTAGGCTCGTTAAATGGAAAAACTCCCCAATCCCGTTACCAGTATTATGTTAACGAGATTTTGGGAACTCCTGAAGGATTGTTTGGATTGCTTAACCGTTATCCGGTACTAGCAAGATTGCTTACAACTGTTACCGAACAAGCGATAACAAATACTAATCAATGGCTAAAACGTTTGGAATTTGATTATCAGGCTATTACTTCCAAGTTTTCTTCTGGAGAGAAGCCAGGTTTGGTAGAAAAGGTAGAACTTGGTCTTTCCGAACCACATTGCGGTGGTCAGACCGTATGGTTTATGGAATTCACGTCGGGGCTGCGATTAGGCTATAAGCCAAGAAGTTTGAGATTGGATGTAGCTTACCTTGAGTTACTAAAATGGCTCAACCAAGCTCAACCAGAACTCACTCTGAAAGCGGCTCCTGTTCTGGATTGTCAAGACTATGGCTGGGTACTTTGGATTGAAACAACTGAGTGCCAAAATATAGAAGAAGTCGCTCAATATTTTCAGCGTCTTGGTGCCCATTTAGCAGTGTTTTACTTTCTCGGGGGGACAGATTTTCATGAAGATAATTTTCTTGCAAATGGTTCGCAGCCCATTCCCGTAGATTTAGAAGGTATAGGTGCGATGGCTTTAGCTTGTCACGCTGACCGACAGTCGCAAGATAAATTACCTCGCCCCTGGCAACTTGATACAGTATTTGCGTCACTTATGCTTCCAAGATGGTACAATAAGCCGGGGTACGAACAAGAAGTAATAAGCATGTCCCCCTTTACGGGAAGAAAGGAAGGTCAGATTTGGCCAATACCAATGCCTACTTACTATAACTTGGGTACCGATAAGCTATGTTTTAAGTTTGAATATAGGGAATCTAGAACCTCTCTTTCGTTACCTAAGCTTAGAGGAAAGTTCATAGATGCAAAAGACTTTATCGGAAAAGTTCTAAATGGCTTTGATACTACTTATCAAACATTTGTAAAGCATCGAGATTCATTATTGAGTAATACAGGTATTATAACGGCATTTCAGAATTTACCTACTCGCGTTATCTTAAGGGATACTAATTCATATCATGATTTGCTTTTATGGTCTACAGCACCAGATAATTTGACAAGCGGAATTGATTACGATGTGTCTCTGGAGATTGTTTGTGGAACTCCAATTTTAGATGAAACTAGAGAAGATGCTCTTTCTTATGGAAGTGTAGAAAAAAAAGCCTTATGGGTAAGAGATGTTCCTTATTTTTCTGGCTTAACCTCTAGCTGTTACCTTAGCTCAGAAGATGGAACGAATTTTGGGCCAATCAATGAATATAGTGGTTATGATTATATTCATCATCGTTTAAAAGTTGCCAGTGAAATGGATCTCAACTGGCAAAAAGAGTTGATTCGCGTGTCCTTAAAGATATTTTTTGTTCCGCAGGGAAAGCCAATCGCTTTAACGCATGAGAATACTGAATTAATATCTGTTCCTACTCTCGATAGACAAGCAGCAGCAAGGATTTACAGCCATCTTCTAGATTTAGGAGACAAGATTGAAAATCAAGTTACCCACCATAGCGAAGGAACTGGTTGGATTACTTTGGGCATTTCAGGAAATAATTATGGGTTACCACAATTAGGTAACGCTATTCCTTGGTCATCAACAGGAAGTGCTGGTACGGTAATTTTCATGGCCAACTTAGCAGCTTACACGAAAAACAAATCATGGTCTAAACTCTCTTTAGATGCGGTAAAAACTACAGCAAAGATGGCAGGTCGTTATTCTTCCGATTTTAAACTTTATCAAAGTGGTTTTAATGGACTACCGTTGGTAATCTACGCTCTACTAGTCTGTGCTGAAAAACTTGGCGATGAATCTTGTCTAGATTTAGCTTACGATTTAGTTATGAAGATTCCTGCTCGAATGTGGGGAGAGGTAACTAATCCAGATGTAATGGGTGGATCTGCTTCAAGCATTTTGGCACTGATTGCTTTACACAAAAAAGTCCCAGATGATGAACTGATAAAAAGAATTCAATTGATTGGTCAAGGAATACTTCGCTACCAAGAAAAAGAAGGTTCAAATGCTGGTGGTTTTTTGATTCCTAGTGCCCCTCGACCTTTGCTGGGTATGGCACACGGAGCCGCTGGAATTGCCTATGCTTTATCAAAAATGTCTTCCTATCTAGGGGATTCAACATTACTTCCTCCTATCCATGCTGCTTTAGAGTATGAGCGCTCCCATTACAACCAAGAACATCAAGATTGGCCTAGTCTTTGGAAAGATCCTAAATCTCCAATCTTTATGAACGGTTGGTGTGGGGGAGCAGCGGGGATTGGCTTGGCTCGTCTAGAAATGCTGGATTTACTGGGTGAAGAAGGAATCGCAGAAATTGAGGCAAGCACTAAAGCAACTATTCGTCACATAGGCAGTAGTGGGCATCATTTATGTTGTGGTGAAGCAGGAAGGATTATTTTTTTAGTAAATGCTGCTCGCAAGTTAAATCGACCCGACCTACTGCAATCAGCAGTTCAAGCTACAGAAAAAATGCTGGATTTTTACGAGCAAAAAGGTTACTGGAAACTGCAATCGATGGCTGCTCGTTCAATAGTTCCTGGTTTGACTGATGGTGTTGCAGGAATTGGTTTATCTCTACTAACGCTTATAGATCCAAGCAAAACTTCTCAGTTATTAACATTGTCGTAATTTCCCAAATATGATATGTCTCAATTAGTAACTCTTGATAATCCGTTAGTAGCTTCTTTCTATGAGGCTTTGACTTTTCCGGTGTTTCGTTCAAAATTATACGCTACTGCAAATGAAGGAGCCATCGTAGCAGTTGGTGCTAACTCACATCAAAAGCCAATAGGTCTAGCTATGGCTGAAATTTTTCCCGATGGTCGGTCTAGCATTCTTTCTATTTTTGTAGATGCTTCTTACCGCAATCAAGGAATTGGCACAGCTTTATTAGAGAATTTACTTAATCAATTAAAACAAAGAAATTGCCAATCGGCTCAAATTGTATACGTTACGGGGAAACCAACAATCATTGCTTTAGAAAAGATTTTGGCGAAAAATGAATGGACTACTCCTAAACCGCGAATGTTAGTTTGCAATTGCGATCGCACTCTAATGTTAAAAGTACCTTGGTTACAAAAAGAATATCCACTCCCACCCGAATTTGAAATTTTTCCTTGGACTGAGATTACAGAACAACAACGTGTTCTTCTGCAAAATCAACAAAAAAACGATAAATGGATTCCTGA
>CAKZYM010000283.1 GCA_937884685.1 uncultured Calothrix sp. | reverse complement strand
CCTGAATTGACACGGTGATACCCATAGGAGTAAACTACCCAAACTGACCTATCGGTACAGTGTGGGCTTTTAGCAGCCCTGAACTATGGATACTGAAATTACAGCACAAACAGTTCGCGCCTCCAGGCTGGTTTACAAAAGCAGCCCCAATAGTTGCAATATTTTTTGCTCCGTTTAAATCAGCGTCACCATTCCATCCGCAGTTTCCACATTTGAAACGCTTATCAGAACGCAGCCCAATATGTAGGCATTGATGACAAGTTTGGCTGGTATAAGCTGGTGGTACAGCGATAACTTCAACGCCATATTTGATGCCTTTGTATTCCAGGAAAGAACGTAGTTGATAAAAAGACCAAGAATTAGAACGCCTACGTTCCGTTTTGTTTCTTAGTTGTTGATTCGTTCTTTCCCGGATGCCGGTCAAATCTTCAATTGCTACCGATGCATTATTTTTTAATGCGTCATGAATAATGGACTTGCTTATGGTGTGGTTTAGCCATTGCTGAAAGCGTCTTTCCTTGCCTGACAGCCGTTGCAAAATCTGTCTCGCACGACGACGAGTAGATCTTGTGCCCTTCGAGGCTTTTTGTTGCAAAGACGCTCTTACTCTGGAAAACTTGTCTCTAGCATTATTAATTTGTTTACCATCCCACTTATCACCATTGCTAGTTACGGCAATATCTCTACGCCCAAAATCAACACCAATTACCTTGTCCGATTTTATGGGTGTAGGTGGTTTGTCTTTAAGTTGTATATGGAGGTAGTACTTACCATCACGGTGTTTGCATAACTGGGCACTTGTAGGTTTGCGACCTTTAAGCTTACCGCGTTGATAATTCCCAACGTCTAATTTTACGTGTTCCCTACCATTAATCAAGGTTAAACTTGCAGTCCAATCTTTCTCCCTGAAAGCAAAGATTCGAGCATCATAATCAGCCGATTTCGGCTTAAACTCTTTAACTGGCTTACCTTTTTGTTTGGCGGTTTTGCGGTTAGCTCCAACTCTGGCACATGCACGAACAGCCAAATTAGCACTCAGCCCAAACCAAACGCGAATGTCGTTATAAACCATGTTTTGAATGCTGGTTTTACTGGTTACTTGTGGCTTAACTTGCTTATTGGCGTAATTACACGCATCAGCAAAAGCTTTTAAAACCAGTTCAATTTCTTCGACTTGCTTAGGTGTGGGGTTGAGTTTGCAAACTAGCGTCAATACTTGTTCCATGAGTTCGACCTTCTCACATGTGACGTTGATTATAGACTACAATTCGCAGTACGTGCGTTCCCGAATATTTGATAAAAACTCAACTGCTATTTAACAATCATCGCTACGCGATAAATCGGTCAAATAGCGTTTCATTTTTATCTCGCAATTCCTCTCAACACCTCCCTTCGGGTAGGTGTAAGTCTCCTTGCTGAAATAGGTGAAAAGTTAGGATATAGATTCTGTGCCATATCCCACTCAATTCATTAGTAGGCTTGATTTCAACTTTTATAATTAGTTTGCACAACCACAAACAGACTGACATTGAGGACAGATATCACCGCTAGTATGGCTATTAGTACAAGCTTCACAGCAATAGGCTTTGCCATTTTTTACGAAAGCTTGATCAATTGGAAAAACGCACTGGCAATTACCACATGCACACTTTATATTTTCTACGTTTGCTGCCATAGTTTCATTTTCTCCTTTTATTCTGGAGTTTAGAATAAATTATTTTTTAACCCACAAACCTTACGAGGCAAGCCTTTTAGACTTTGGAATGGCGGAGTCATAAATCCTCCTTCGTCTTGCTGAATAAGGCTTTGGCAGGAAGGAAGGTCAGACTAATCTAAACTCCTTTCTTATTTGTTCTAGGTAAAATTAATCATAACACTATAATATTCAAAAGAGTATTTGAATGTTTCTTGAATTTATTAACTTACTCTTTCCACTAGACCGTATAAACCATGAGTATTTGTGATTAAACGCAATAATAGCTACATTATTTAACTTAGTTTTTATACCTATTTTAAGATTTGAAGCTTTATACTTAGTGATTAAAAGACATTAAAAAAAATCTTGGCGTAAAATGTTAATTATTATTTACTCGCAATTAAATTAATTCTTTTAAAGAATAAGAGAGAATATCAGCAATACCCTGCTACTTTAATGAGTAGTGACATAACTTCCCATCATTTACCCCTCTCAGATTGCCCGTTCCATTATTTAAATTCATCTCCTGTTTGATAAAAAGTTCCGACTCCTTCCGCATATATGAACTGTGTTAAGTTTTAATATTAAATTGAATTAACAACCTGGAAGTAATTCATAGCAATACTTTTAGAAGCGTCGGCACCATATAGCATAAGGCGATTATGAACTACATCATCAATCGGGGCTTTGATTGCAGCATTGGTTACAATTTGAGGCTGATTTGTTTAGCTGTTCAGAATTGTCATTAGCAAACCCTTCACTTGCGTCAGTGGTTGTATCCATGAATTCTTCATTACCATCGCCTAAACTGTCTTCATTTGATACAGCTTCAGCTACTCCATCAACAAATCCACCAATATTATCCACGTTACTTTTAGCCGCAGTTCCAGAAGTCCATCCCCAAAATATTTTAACCTTTTTAGATGACATAAAAAACTCCCTTCTGCCATGTCAATTTATATACTAGGATTATACTAACTTACTCAAAAGATATAGGATAGACCAACTACATATTTATAAAAAAAATCAATAAAAATTTTCTGAAATACTTTTTAATTAGCGTTTAGACTTTTCAATCGTAGAGAGCCATTCCTCCATCTCAGTAAGTTGCTGCCAATTAAACATG
>CAKZYM010000282.1 GCA_937884685.1 uncultured Calothrix sp. | reverse complement strand
CTTTCTCTGATTCCAAATCTTACGCAGCAGTTTCATTTGTTACTTTAATTAGCCCTGCGGTTTTTAATTCATTCAGTAGTGAGAACAAGTCATCAGCACAAACATCTGCGTCAACTTCATATTCTTCCAAAAGTACCTGTTTTATCTCTTTTACGGTTTTTGGCTTTTCAATCAAATCCCAAACTCGCGCACCCACTTCATTCAAACCGTGGTAGACACCTGTTTTCATATGTAAGATAACTGATTCACCACCAAGGTCAGAAGAGATTTGGTCTGGAGTGGCTACTACTATTGATGATTCTGCAATTTCGCTTAAGCTGAGGTCTCGATAAATCATTTTCTCTAACTGTTAAATGATAATTGATTTGCGTTGTTCGCTTTACTGTGTTAAATATAATCTCTAATCTAGTGATAGTACTATGTTTTTATTTACACTTCATATAGTCTTTAAACTGACGTTGTTGCGTCTTTATATAGTTAGATAGAAATAAATTTTATACTTTTTGGATGTGATGTATATAAGAAATTTATTGTGTACTTTCAATTTTCCTAGAGACCTGGCAATGCTAGGTCTCTACAGCAATTTGATGATTCGATTAGTCAAATTCGGAATTTCTGATTACATATACTGACTTGCCTGAATCTCAAATAAATGAGCGTAAGTACCACCTAATTTCATTAATTCATTATGAGTGCCACCTTCAACAATTGTTCCGTTGTCCATGACGTATATCCGGTCAGCCATTTTTACGGTAGATAAGCGATGACTTATCAAAATTGCTGATTGATTTTTTATTAACTGACGGAACTTTTCAAACACTTCATATTCTGCTTTAGGGTCCATTGCGCTTGTAGGTTCATCCAAGACAATTAATTGGGAGTCTCGCAAAAATGCTCGTGCTAAAGCAACTTTTTGCCACTGGCCAATACTAAGTTCTTCGCCTCTATCAAATAATTTACCTAAGATGGTATCGTTACCTTTAGGTAACTTTTTGATTACATCATCTGCTCCAGAACGATGCGCTGCTTGAATGATGCTGTCGCTTTGAGGAGGTAAATCAATGTTTCCCAACCAAATATTTTCTTGTGCTGTAAAGTGATATTTAGCATAGTCTTGAAAAATCACGCTGATTTGACGACGTAATTCTTCTGCTCTAAATTGATTCAAATCAACTCCATCGATGGTGATTCTACCTTCGGTCGGGTCGTACAGTCTACACAAAAGTTTAATTAGAGTAGTTTTACCCGAACCGTTTTCTCCTACCAAGGCCACAACTTCCCCAGGCTTAACTGTCAGATTAATATTTTTCAGTGCCTGACGGGTTGTTGTAGAGTATTGAAAGCCCACATTTTTGAATTCAATTCCAGTTTTCATTGGAAGAGGAATTGGCTGAGGATTAGGAGGGTCTATTAATTTAGGTTCGATATCTAGAAATTCGTAGAGATTGGCTAGAAACAAATTATCTTCGTAGAGAGCGGATATACTATTCAATAATCCTTTAATATTTCCCTGTCCCCGCTGCAAGGCTTGATAATACAGAACTAAATCTCCCAAACGCAACACACCATTAATAGTTTGATAAATTATATAGGAGTAAATTGCAAAAATTAAAATAGCGGTAATAGCTTCTACTGCAAAACTAGCTAAAGAACGTCCGGTTAAAATCGATATACTTTCTTTATATATCTGTTTGCGGATGCGGCTATAAGCTTGAGAGAAGTGAGAACCTAAGTTAAATAGGCGAATTTCTTTCGCAAACTGATCTACAGTCAGCATATAGCCTATGTAGCCTGCCTGACGTTCCAGAGGTGTCATTTTCCGCTGCCAGCGATACATAATCCGAGAATATTTCACCCGCACTAACATAGCCGGAAACGATGCCACAAAAAGAACGCCGGGTATTCCCCAGTGCAGCGACAGTAACAAAGCAATCATCCCGATTAAGGTAATCGCATTTTGACCAACTTGCGCCAAACGATTTAAGATTTGTGGAGGTCGGTAAGGTGCTTCTTGTTGCGCTCTTTGCAATACATTGTAATATTCGGGATTTTCATAGTATTCCAAGTCCGCTGCAATTGATTTGGCTTGGATAATTCCTTGCATGTAATCAGTTACTCGCTGAGAATGAGCGGTAGTAACTAATTGTGCCAGAGAGTTCGCAAGGTTAGTTAATAAGGTAACTGCTGCTGCGAGGATAACAATAAAAACTACATTATTAAAAGCTGCGGTTTTATCTGCATTAGTTAGGCTAGCAGCGACTGTATCTATAATTAGTTTGCCAAGATAAATTGCAAATACTGGCAGAATACCTTGAAAAATTAAGATAAATACGCGGGCTATAGTCCAACGAGGGCTACTCTGCCAAACTAGACGCAAAGCAGGTAACAAACGCTGCGTACTTTGGAGTTTTTCTTTTAATTTTTTGCCTACTTGCATATTTTTAATAGTGATTTTTGCCCCAAACCTACAGAACCATCAATCCAGATATCTGCACAATCAGGTTCCCGATGTGCCAATGTATCCAGCACTATATTTTGTTGCTCTACGTGAAGTTCATCCAGCTAGCAAATACCTACGATACTGCTCATAATCTGCTTTACTTATTCAGGCATGTAACAAGTAGCTATATTTACCCCTGGGATAGTTTTACTGACAAAAATTTAGAAATTTAGTTTAATATTTGCGGTAGAAATACAGTCTGAGTTAACCAAATTATTTTTAATAAAACTCGAAACGGTAGAAACCACAATCCTAATCTAACTTAATGACTGAAAGTAAAATACGGAAGTTCAATTGCAAGTAACTGTTACACCTGAAAAATTAAGATAATTACCTACTAGCTTAGTTCTTAAGTTCAATTAATTCTGCACCCTATAAATTGTTAAGCAGCGCGAATAAATTTTTGGTACAAACTGAAACTTCAATTTCGTACTCTTCTAAAAGTATTTGGTGAATATCTCTTACAATTTGTAGCTACTCAATCAAATTTCATACAAAAGCAACGACTTCATTTAAAGCATAATAAGTTCCGGGATTCATATCGAAAACTACCACTTCACCACCAAGGTTGGAGGAAATTTTATTTTTTACAGATACTACTATTGAATTTTCCGAAATCGCGGAATCTATTGTTGAAGTTATCATCACAGGAAATTTCCTGTTTCTAATCTGTTGATTTTTATTTAACTATCTGTGCCAAGCTTCTGCAATTACAGGCGGTGTCACTTAAAATATTAAGTAGCTTGAAAAACAGTTATGCTTTTTTTGCACCGTTATTTATGCATAAATAACTACTAGCAAAAGTTTCTAGTGATTATTTAAATATTAGGCATAAGCTGAAGCATGAATCAGCATAAATTACATTGTAATATTAACGGATTTATGCCAATTTGTTAACCCTGATATAGTTATTTTTATATACATAATACATAGTAAGGAGCTACGATTATGGTTTGTGTAGATGTAGATGTTGTTGGGAGCAGCTTTATATAGCTTTGTAACTAATTAAGCATAATATTCAAATATATACGTAAGTACTGCTAACTAATC
>CAKZYM010000281.1 GCA_937884685.1 uncultured Calothrix sp. | reverse complement strand
TCGCTGTTACAGGAACATGATTGTCCGGCTCAATTTATTCCCAATTCCCGCGATTATCAAGCTATTGACAGGTCGCTGGTTAGTCACGTTCCGGTTGCTGTAAAATATTCTGGACTTGCTGAACTTGAAGGTTTTATTTTACCGACCTATAGAATTGTTGTTGTTACCGATAAGGAATTTTACGGACAGCATACTTTAGCGACTCCTGGTTATGTCCGCAAGCGTCGTCAAGCTAGTTCTAAGAAGGTTGACCCGAATAAGTTACGGGAAGGTGATTATGTAATTCATCGAAATCACGGTTTGGGTCAATTTATTAAGTTGGAAAGTTTGACGTTTAATCATGAAACCCGCGATTATTTGGTTGTTAAGTACGCGGATGGGTTATTAAGAGTTGCTGCTGACCAGGTTGGTGCTTTATCTCGTTTTCGGACTACTACTAATAAGTCTCCCCAGTTAAATAAAATGACGGGTAAGGCTTGGGAGAATACTAAAAATAAAGTTCGTAAAACCGTTAAGAAGTTAGCGGTTGATTTATTAAAGCTGTATTCTCAACGCTCCCAACAAACTGGTTTTACTTATCCCCAAGATTCTCCTTGGCAAGAAGAGATGGAGGATTCTTTCCCCTATCAACCTACTATTGACCAGTTAAAAGCTGCTCAGGATGTGAAAAGGGATATGGAAAGCGAGCGTCCGATGGACCGTTTGGTTTGTGGTGATGTGGGTTTTGGTAAAACTGAAGTGGCGATTAGAGCTATATTTAAAGCCGTAACTTCTGGGAAGCAAGTTGCTTTACTAGCTCCGACAACTATTCTTACCCAGCAGCACTATCATACTTTAAAAGAGCGATTTGCTCCCTATCCGGTAAATGTGGGATTGCTCAACCGTTTTCGTACTGCTGAAGAAAAGCGGAATATTCAAAAAAGATTATTAACCGGAGAATTGGATATTGTTGTTGGTACTCATCAGCTTTTGGGTAAAAGCGTTCAGTACAAAGATTTGGGATTATTGGTAGTTGATGAAGAACAAAGATTTGGGGTAAATCAAAAAGAGAAAATTAAATCATTGAAAACTCAAGTAGACGTACTTACCTTGAGCGCTACACCGATTCCCCGAACTTTGTATATGTCATTGTCAGGAATTAGGGAAATGAGTTTGATTACCACACCACCACCATCAAGAAGACCAATTCAAACTCATCTTTCACCGATGAATCCCGAAGCGATTCGCACGGCAATACGTCAGGAATTAGACCGGGGAGGACAGGTTTTTTATGTAGTTCCACGGGTAGAAGGAATTGAGGATAAATCGGCATTTTTGCGAGATATGATACCGAATGCGAGAATTGCGATCGCACACGGTCAAATGGAAGCGAGCGAATTAGAATCTATTATGCTTTCTTTCAGTAGTGGAGAAGCAGAAATTTTAATTTGTACGACAATTATTGAATCGGGTTTGGATATTCCCCGAGTTAACACGATATTGATTGAAGACGCGCAAAAATTCGGATTGGCTCAACTTTATCTATTAAGAGGAAGAGTCGGACGTGCCGGAATTCAAGCTCATGCATGGTTATTTTATCCCAGACAAAGGTCTTTATCGGAAGCTGCTAGGAAAAGGTTAAGAGCAATTCAGGAATTTACACAATTAGGTTCCGGTTATCAACTAGCAATGAGAGATATGGAAATCAGGGGAGTTGGTAATTTGTTGGGAGCAGAACAATCGGGACAAATGAACGTAATTGGCTTTGATTTATATATGGAAATGTTAGAAGAAGCCATTCGTGAAATTCGGGGACAAGAGATACCCACCGTTAGCGATACTCAAATAGATTTGAACTTAACAGCATTTATTCCAGCAGATTACATTACAGATTTAGACCAGAAGATGAGCGCTTACCGTGCGGTTGCTGTAGCCAATTCCAAACAAGAATTAGCGTTAATTGCAGCCGAATGGAACGACAGATATGGAAACTTACCTGCATCAGCAAATCAGTTATTAAGGGTAATGGAATTAAAGCAATTAGCTAAAAGCTTGGCATTTAGTCGAATAAAACCAGATGGGAAACAACATATAGTCTTAGAAACCCCAATGGAAGAACCCGGTTGGAAAATGCTAGCTGAAAAACTACCTAAAAACATGATGAGTAGATTTGTATATTCTCCGGGAAAAGTTACTGTGAGGGGATTGGGAGTAATGAAAGCAGACGTACAGTTGCAAACATTGATAGATGCATTTACTAAAATGCAGGATGCTGTACCGGAAATGGCTATGGTTTAA
>CAKZYM010000280.1 GCA_937884685.1 uncultured Calothrix sp. | reverse complement strand
GATAAATAGGAAATATCCCATTCTAGATTAGCCTTTAAGATTTTCCAGCTTGGAGAACGGAAGTTGTTATTATCAATTACTAATTATCAGGGGATTTTGAATTACACTCAGCATCAAAAGTGTTAAAGGATTATCGAAACGAGGTGTAAGAGTACGGATTAGATAAAATAGACTCACACACAATAAAAGTGTTGCTGAAAAATAAATTTCTAAATTTATTAAAAAAGATTTACCTGGATTTTGTAATAAAAGTAACTGTGACAACTTATTTACGTCAAAAGTATAAAGAATATTCATATTTTTTGTTTTGAGAGAATATTTACTGAGTTTGATATTTTATATCTTGCATTTTAATTTTTACGCTTTATACCCCTATAAATATCTCAATCATTTATGCTGTTTACAGCCTTTGCTTTTTAGCAGTTGAGTAATTAACCCCAGAAGACTTCTAAGCTTTGTATTACAGCAATAGCTTAACTACATTTAACGGAAAATTACTACAAAAATATCAACATCAAACCAAAGTCATATTACTAGATGAACACTGAGATTGTTAGTGATTATAGCAACATGAAAATATATTTTTAGTATGAATTTAATAGCAGTCAATTAAGTCTTAAATAATACAATTACTCGCGCTTTTGCTAAATAAATTGATACGCTATACTAAGGTTAATTAAGCATAATTTTGCGCTAGTAGGATTATTTCCTTACCTGCAATTTCTGTAAATTTTATATGGCTAATCTATGGACTTCTGCCGAACATGCTTTGGGCTATCTAGCAAAAGCGGATAACATTCCCCACCGCACTGAAGGTGAAGCAGTGCTGTTGGAGGAAGTTCCGAAAACGGTGAAGCGTGTTCTCGATTTGGGTACTGGGGATGGACGGTTATTAGCATTGCTCAAAATCGAACGTCCAACGGTCTCATCTGTTGCCGTAGACTTTTCACCTACCATGTTAGAAGCCGTTAAAAATCGTTTTCAAGATGATTCGACGGTACAAGTTATTGACCATAATTTAGATGAAAATTTACCTGAGTTAGGCACTTTTGATGCAGTTATTTCCAGTTTTGCTATCCATCATCTGGATCACAATCGCAAGCGTTCGCTCTATGTAGAAATATTTAATTTCTTGGAACCGGGAGGTATTTTCTGCAATTTGGAACATGTTGCTTCCCCCACGGTTCGTTTGCATGAAAAGTTTCTCGGGGCTATAGATGTGACACCATCCCAAGATGACCCATCAAATCAACTTTTAGATGTGGAGACTCAACTAAAGTGGTTGCGGAATACTGGCTTTGAGGATGTGGATTGTTATTGGAAGTGGCTTGAATTAGCGCTGCTGATTGGATTTAAACCAAAATTTTGACCTGCGATTCGGTACTCTGAATGAATTTACTCTGGCTTTTATTAAAGGCTTCTTGGTTACAGGTGGCAATTGCTATTTTTACAGGTTTGGTGAGTGGTGGAACTACCGCAAGATTAATTGCATTGATAAATAAGGCTATTAGTGATGGTTTTCAATCATCGAATACTTTTAGCGATTTGGCTTGGCAATTTCCCACTTTTGCTTTAATTGTAGTTGTCAACAGCATCATTTCTCAAGTCTTACTTATAAATCTTTCTCAGGAAGCCGTATATCAGTTACGATTGCGTTTGAGTCGAGGAATTTTATCTTCTCAATTACGTCATTTAGAAAAATTAGGTACTTCTCGTCTGTTAGCAACTTTGACTGAAGATGTCGCAACTCTCACATCGACAGTCTACGCAATTCCTTTTATCTGTGTCGATATTGCCATTATTATCGGTTGTTTGGTCTATTTATCATTCCTTTCGAGTACGGTGTTTACTTTTACCGTTGGCTTTGTAATGATAGCCGTCGGCAGCATTCAGTTATTAATTAATAGAGCGCAGGGTTATTTGATTCGGGGTCGAGACGAACAAGACCGTTTACTCAAGCATTTTCGCGCTATCACTGAAGGTATTAAGGAGCTTAAGCTTCATAGCGCTCGTCGTCAAGAGTTTTTTGATTCAGAATTACAGCATAGTGCAGCCATATGTAGAGACCAGAATTCAGCAGCTTTATTAACTTTTTCTGTTTCTACGGGTGTCGGTAATTTACTATTTTTCCTTCTTGTCGGTTTATTACTATTTTTATTACCGCGAATAGCCGCAATTTCACCTGGTATTTTGTCAGCTTATATACTCACTGTAACTTATTTGATGTTGCCGATGCAGAGTATATTGGATAAGCTACAAGCTTTATCTAAAGCCACTGTTGCTCTGCAAAAGATTGAAAGAATGGGTTTAGTTTTAGCTGGTAATAAAGAGAACTATATAGAATCGAAAAAAGCTGATATTAAGACATTTTCAAAAATAGAATTAAAGCAAGTTGTTCATGCTTATCCAGGAGAAGATAAAGAAAGTCGTTTTAGCTTGGGGCCTGTTGATTTAAGTTTTAAACCAGGGGAAATTGTATTTATCGTTGGTGGGAATGGTAGTGGTAAGTCAACTTTAGCTAAGTTGATTACGGGTTTATATATTCCTGAAGCTGGAGAAATCGTATTAGATGATAAAAAGATTACTGATGATAATCGGGAATGGTATCGTCAACACTTTTCGGTGATTTTTTCCGACTACTATTTATTTGAAAAATTATTGGGAATGGGTAAACCAGCTTTGGACGAGCAGGCCCAGGAATATTTAAGACAATTGAAGATAGCCCATAAGGTGACAATCGAAAACGGTAAGTTATCAACCACCGACCTTTCCCAAGGACAGCGAAAACGTTTAGCATTATTAACAGCTTATTTAGAGAATCGTCCGATTTATCTTTTTGACGAATGGGCTTCCGACCAAGACCCAATGTTTAGAGATATTTTTTACAAAGAAATTTTAGTCAATTTGAAAAAGCGTAATAAAACAGTTTTGGTTATCAGTCATGACGACCATTATTTTCATCTTGCCGATAGGATAATTAAATTGGATTATGGAAAAATTGAATATGACAAAGTTAATTCTGAGGTTGCTGTGGGGAATGGGGTTGTGAGTATAATTCGTAATTCGTAATTCGTAATTCGTAATTGATTATTGGGGATTTGATTGAAAATTTTAACTGTTCCGATAACGGAATAGTTGATGAATCTTGATTTTTACAAGCTTTATTTTGAGGATTCGACCGAAATTTCCAACTGTTCCGATAGGGGAATAGTTGATGAATCTTGATTTTTACAAGCTTTATTTTGAGGATTCGACCGAAATTTCCAACTGTTCCGGCAGGGAAGTATTTGATGAATCTTGATTGGAGCAAGTTTGATTTTGGGGATTTGAGAGAAAATTTTAACTGTTCCGATAACGGAATAGTAGATAAATCTGAATTTTACAACTTTGATTTCGAGATTTGACCGAAAATCCCAACTATTCCGAAGCCGGGAATCAAAGATTCTCTACTCCACTCCATTCCCTCAAAATTGGTAAAACAAAGGTAATCGGCGCTCGCTCTTCCACTTTTACCCTTACAGTTGTAGTAGTACCGGTGGAAACTTCTAATTTTGGTCCTGTAAATTTCTGCCCATCTCCCCATCTCCCCATCTCCTTGTTACCCTTCCCCCCAAACCTCTCCTCCACTTCAGCATCAAGGGAATTGTCCAACACATCATCTAAACGATTCAAATCCCCTTTTAATTCCTGGAGGGTACCACCAAAATTGACCAAAGTCTTAAAGGGTTCCTCGAAACTTCTCATTAAACTTTGAAAAGCGATTAACATCCCCACACTGAGATTCCCATCCATGACTCGGAAACCCCCAACCACTAAAATTGACATCGACGTTAAGGAAGTGAGTAATGTAGGCAAAATCCCTAACATCTGATTTGTAACTTCAAACTCTTGCTGTGCGCTTACTGCTTTAGCATAATGACCAGACCACCGAGAAAAGAAATCCGACTCCAAAGCCGATGCTTTCAAAGTTTCTATACTACTGAGTCCAGCAATACTCACCCCAGCAACCTTTCCCCAATCTTGTTGTTGACGCATATTTACATCAACTCGCTTCCTGGCTACCCACTGCAATGCTAAAGCATTGATAGCAGAGAAAAATATACCAATTGATGTCAGTAAACCGTCATAGAAAAACATGATGACAGCGTAGAATAGAACCATAACTGCATCAATAACCGTCGTAGCCAATTCTCCAGAAAGCACCCCAGCCACCTCATCATTG